>JAQVBK010000197.1 GCA_028690365.1 Candidatus Cloacimonadota bacterium | reverse complement strand
AATCTGTTCTGAAATAATTAGCTTTTCGGACTGATCAGCTGTTGTATAACCATCAAAAACAGTCATCAGTTTTTTTCCTCTGATATTGTACAATGATATATTTACCTGCTCTTCGCGATTGGTAGTAAAGTTGATGTCTGCTCTGTTTTCATTCAAGGCCACCGGATTCGGATAGAATGTAATGTAAAAATCAGTACTTGCTTCTGCCACATTTGAAGAAACATTCTGCACATTTGCAATTACCGGAATTGTATAGGAAAGTCCTCCCAGATAAACAGTTATGTTTTCATTGTAGAGATCGATCTGATCACTATTGAACAGAATTTGAAGTTCAACATAGTCATTGGGCAGAATTACTGCAGGAGTTGATTCAATGGTTATATAATCTGATGAGGTCACAATATCAGTTATGCTCTGAGCTGCTCTTTCCGGATTAACAATAGTCAGATAACGAGTCCCGGATTCAGAAAGGTCAAGCAAACCGAAATCAATTTCCTGAGGATAACAATCCACTCCGGCAATTGGCGGACTAACTGAATTAATGCTAATACTGTGAATTCTCTCCAGAAATTCAGGATGGTCTACAAAAGGATTTCGATTGTTTTGATAGTTATCAATTGAGTTATTTCTCTGAGTTTCTTTGTTGCTGACCGGATCAAAAACATACCATTGTCTTAAAGTGTTTTCCTGTTGAGTCAGATAGTTTTCAAGATTTCCATATCTGATTGCAAAATAGAACATGGCTCTGGCACAGTCTCCCTTATGAGCGTCTCTGACTTCGAACACGAGATTTTCGTTCTGGTCATAACCACGTTTAGAACCTCCGCCTGTCCAGTTACTGGTTACAACATTTCCAAAGGGATAATTACCGCGAATACTGTTCACATTGGCAAAAGTTGGGAATAGATGATGCAAATCAGATTTTGCAGTACCTTCAGCTCCATAACTTTGAGGCCAGGTATGTTCGCAGTTAAAAACATTCTGATTTGGCATCTCACCTTCAGGAATACCATACCATTCACCGGTATAAACACACTGTACCTGATCATTTTCATTATCTATATAACCAAACATAGCTTCTTTAGCCGGTATATAACCCAATGAATTATGTCCGCTGACCAGACCGTTGAGAGCTGATTTCAACTGATTATCGTATAGATTGTAGGTAGTTGCGTCATATTCATCATTAAAATGATTCAAAGCGCTTACTGAAAGCGCCTTTGAGTAACTTTCACTCAAAGAGTTGATAATCATAACTGCTTCATATGCAATATTATGAACTCCTGAGAATTCTATTTCAACACAAACACTATCGCCATTCTGAATGAACACTTCAGAATCAGACAAACTGAACTCAGTATTTGTTATTTCAATTGAGAACTCTGAATAACTACCGGTTTGGTTAATTATCCATAATTCTTCCGAATAGATTTCTCCGGAAACTGTTTGGTCAAAGTCAATTTCAACAGGATTAGTACGAATAAAATCATTCAGCGCATTCAATGCTCCCCAAATACTCAGAAGCAGGATCAAAAATAATCTCATGATTTTCCTCTCTTTTTTATCAACATTATTGTAACATCGTCAGGAATTTCTCTTTTTCCCATCAGATTAAATTTCTTCAGCAATTCAGGCATAGTAGAGTCCAGATTCACAGAATTCAGCAGAACGTCTTTTTTCTCTTTAAGTTCTTCATATTCAATTATTTCCAATAAACCATCCGATACCAGCAAAATTGTAAAATTGTCAGCAAGAGTAATTGTATTATTTTCAAACTCCGCAAAATCAAAAATCCCAACCGGATAACTGCTACCTTCTATAAACTGCGGAACTTTGCCGTCGTAATAAACCGGCAACGGGAATTGACCTCCGTTACTGTAACTCAGCGTCATATTCCTACTGTTTATAATTCCATAAAACATAGTTATGTGCCTGCCGAGATTCATCAATATCAATTCGCGATTTATCTCTTTTAGAATAACAGCCGGATTTAATGAAAATTCATTCTCTTTTCTCCAATACTGGCGAATGAACTGATTTACAAAACTGCGAAGATAAATACTTACCAGTCCAGCCTGAATTCCGTGACCGGCAACATCTGCCATATAGAAACCTGTGTGATCTTTATCAATTGCAAAGAAATCTATAAAATCTCCGGTCAGGTGTTTGCTGGGGAGTAAGGCTTCATAAAACTCAATATTATTGTGAAAGACCCGATTATCGGGAGTAAACTTCATTTGAATTAATTTGATTGTTTCCAGGTCTTTCTCAATTTCATTTATATAATCTGATTTCTTTGTATTGTTTAATCTGGATGATTCACTTTCAAAATCTACCAGTGTATCCAATTCCCTATCAACCTTCTTCTTCAGCTGTTTATAGTCTTCCAGAGATAAAATGCTATCAATTGCATTTTTTTCTATCCTTGATAACCTTGAGTAATTACTTTTCATCAGATTGAGATTCTTCTGAAGAAAAAAGTTTTCCTGCCGTAATTCTGATTCTTCAAAAATTATTTTTATCAGATTTATGAGTATCTCTTTGCTTTGCAGAGGAATTTTTAAGCAATTAAATAGAGTGTCTTCACAGTAAACTGGATATTTATTTTTCTCTTCAGCATCAAATAGAATTATGCGTGCTTTTCTACTTGACGGTGAATTGTTGAAAGCAATAAAAAAATCTGTTATTTCTTTGTCGTATATAGAGTTGTCTAATATAATCAAATCATATAAAATTGTGCTGAGATATTCTTTTGCCAGATTTATATTTGTAGTTTCAGTAAGGAACGCAATGTCATGAAGTGCCAGCAGAGCTTCTTTTTCACTCTGTTTCACCTTATCGCTAACCATTACCAAAATAAACTTTTTTTTCAATCAGCCTTCCGTATAGCTTTTTTAATCTCACTTTTTCTGATGAGATGTTTTTGAGAAATCATCTTGAACAGAAAAGAACAAAAAACGAAATCCACACTCATTTATGCTCTTTTAAAAAAACGGATTACTGAGTCAAGTAAAACATCTACTTTAAGGGACAGAGCACTTGAAGAGAATATTTCATTTTTTTATAGACAATTTTTCAACAGTTAAAGGAAAAGTCTGCATGGAGTATAAATGATAGGATTAGAAAAAAATGTCGTTAAACTGGTAGAATATCAATCTGAGTGGATTTCCGCTTTTAAAAAAGAAGCAGATAGAATTGCTTCTTTTCTAAATGATGAAATTGTTGATATTCAACATATTGGCAGCACAGCTATAGAAGGAATGACTGCAAAACCAATCATTGATATGCTTGTAGGAGTAAAAAAACTAGAAAGAATAATATCTGACAAATCTCTTCTGGAAAACAAAGATTACACCTACAGAGAAAATCACAGCACTCCTGAGCGACTTTTTTTCATTAAAGGTAAAGACTTCAAAAGAACGCATCACATTCACATTGTAGAATGGGGAAGCAGAGAGTGGTATGATAAAATCTGTTTCAGAGACTATCTTATCGATAACCCGTCGGTAGCAGATGAATATCAGCTTCTAAAACAGAAACTAGCTGAAAAATTCCGTGACAACAGGGAAAATTATACTTCAGGTAAAAGCGACTTTATTAACATGATATTAAATAATATAAAAGATAGAGAGGTTTTATGTTCATAGATTATGCCAGAATAAAAATATC
Organism: Candidatus Cloacimonadota bacterium; assembly: GCA_028690365.1. Lineage (GTDB taxonomy): Bacteria > Cloacimonadota > Cloacimonadia > Cloacimonadales > JAQVBK01 > JAQVBK01. The sequence continues at coordinate 2,531 of JAQVBK010000197.1, read as the reverse complement.
AGCCGGAGATGGCGGACATGGTTGTATCAGCTTCAGAAGAGAAAAATTTGTTCCTAAGGGTGGTCCTGATGGCGGCGATGGTGGAAACGGTGGTGACGTTGTATTGGTAGGTGATGAAAACATCAATACATTACTTACTTACAGATATCAGAAATTTTTTAATGCTCAGAAAGGACAAAATGGATCAGGGAAAAATCAAACCGGTCGTTCAGGTGAAGACATACTGATAAAAGTACCGCTGGGAACAGAAATTTTTGAGTTGATAGAAGAAGACAAACAAAAACTCTGTGAAGTCCTTCATCATGACCAGCGAATAGTAATAGCCAAAGGTGGAAGAGGCGGAAGAGGAAATTCCAGATTTACTTCTTCGGTTAATCAGGCTCCACGTTATGCAGAAGATGGAACTTTAGGTGAAGAAAAGGAATTGGAGTTAGTGCTGAAACTCATGGCAGATGTAGGTCTGGTGGGATTTCCCAATGCAGGTAAATCAACGTTGATAAGCAGAATTTCGAATGCCAGACCAAAGGTTGCAGACTATAAATTTACTACACTCGAGCCATCTCTTGGAGTTGTGCAGGTTGGAGATTATAGTTCTTTTGTAATGGCAGATATTCCGGGAATTATTGAGGGCGCACACGAAGGAAAAGGTTTGGGACTGCAATTCCTGCGTCACATTCAAAGAACCAAGACTCTACTTTTTTTAATAGATGTGAATTCAAATGACCCGTTGTATGATTTTCAAGTACTAAAAAAAGAACTGCATCTTTACGATCCTTATCTGGACAAAAAACCTCATGTCATTGCGCTTAGCAAAATTGATACTATTCCACCTGAAGACAGAGATGAAACTCTGGTTATAATGAAACGGGAATTTGAAAAAAAACTGCATGAAAATATTTTTGTCATTTCATCGGTAAGTAATGAAAATCTGGAAAAGCTGAAAGAATTTCTCTATCAAATGATACAGAAGTACAATCAGGAGCAAAATAAGTGATTCGGCAGGATTTTGAAAAGATCAGAGCCTGGATAAAACTACAGTCAGTTAAGAATGTGGGTATTTCCACAATCAGAAAAATCACTGAGACCATTGGAGATCCTTCAAATTTCATCGATAACCCGGAATCCTGCTCACACCTGAAAGAAATTTTATCTCCTGATCAGATAAATTCTCTAAAAATAGCTGACTCAAAATACGATTGGAAATTAATCGAGAAACTGATAGATGACTATGAAATTAAGTTTCTTACTATTAATGATAAAAAATATCCGGCTTTGTTGAGAAACATCTATTCTCCTCCACCATTCATTTTTTACAGGGGTGAGTTGAAAGACTCTGATTTCAGAAAATCCATCGCTGTTGTTGGGACAAGAAAACCCAGTAATTATGGAAAGCTAATGACAAAAAAGATAATTGCCAATGTTGCAATAAATAAATTTACTATCATCAGCGGATTGGCCTACGGAATTGATACTATTGCTCATCAGACAGCACTGGAAAACAATGGTAGAACTATTGCCATTCTCGGAACAGGATGTGAGCAGATTTATCCAGCCGCTAATCAAAAACTTGCTGATGAAATCATTAACAGCGGGGCATTAATAAGTGAACAAATTCCAGGAGCAAAACTAGAGAAATGGTTTTTCCCTATGCGCAACAGAATAATCAGTGGAATGTCACTGGGCGTATTTGTTGTGGAGGGAGCAATTGACAGTGGTGCTCTGCTGACTGCCAAAATTGCTTTGAGTGAAAATAAAGACCTTTTTGCATTACCCGGCGACATCAATCGAAGTCAATCAGTTGGACCAAATTATCTCATTGCAAATGGAGCAAAAATTGTCACAGGCTCTGCAAGTATAATTGAAGAATACGACATGTTTTACGAAAATGGAGCTTCCGATTCAGCTGACTTCCCTGAACTAGACGAAGAAGAAAAAATTGTTTATGACACTATTATAAAATATCGTCCCGAGATATCCATTGATGAACTGCACATAAAAACCGGAATTGAAATTAATCAGATTTCATCAATAGTCTTTATGCTGGAACTGAAATCTGTCATAAAAAGAGTCTCAGGCGGAAAAATAACACCCCTATATTAAGCGGAATGGAGAACAATGCTAATTTTCGATGAAGTCATCAAGCACAAAGAAATCTATAATCTGAACGGCAATAAAACCTGTCGTACTGCGGTAAGAGCAATTTGCTTTCATGATAAAAAATTACTGATGGTTCATTCTAAACAGTTATGTGACTTCAAATTCCCTGGCGGAGGAGTAAAAAGAAGAGAATCTCATGAGAAAGCATTAGTGAGAGAAATCCGAGAAGAAACCGGATATTTTGTCAGATTTGTTGGAAATCTGATAGGAAAAGTAAGAGAATACGACATATCAAAGGAAAAAGACAGTAGCGTATTTGAATCAATCTCTTATTATTATCAGGTGGTTTTGTCAAAGTTTTACACCGAACAACAATTAGAGCATTATGAACAAGAACTGGGATTCACGCCTATCTGGATAAGTGTTGAACAAGC
>JAQVBK010000196.1:3507-6219 GCA_028690365.1 Candidatus Cloacimonadota bacterium | reverse complement strand
AGGTGGGTCATTGTTGTTCTGCTTCTAACTCTGTCTATCCTCCTGATAATTTCTTCTCTTAACAATGGAACTGCAATGGAAGAATTAGCTATTAATACAAACCTTAGAATGTTCAAGACTGATACACTTTCTACTTCTGAGTTGCAGGAATCCATTGCAGAGCAAGACACATTAACTACTAAATTACCAGAACAGAGAAAATCAGTTGTAAACGCAGAAAAATCTCTGAAAAAACGATATCTTGATAGCTTTCTGAATTATAGAATTATTGAAATCACAATGAGTACTGATAACGACAGATCGGTTAAACTGAGAAAAGGTAATGAAGCAATTGAGCTGAAAGTCGGTGAGAGTTTAGATGAATATTCTGTTGTTAGCATACATCGCACTTATATACTTCTGGAGAACAGCAGCGAACAGATACATTTAAATCACGTAAATTAGACAATCTTATACTTTATTACTATCAGCAGCGTAAGATTATTTTAATCAATGAATTGTGAACTATTTTTTCGCAAGATGTTGTGTTGCCGGAAATGACTTTGGAAAAAAAATTGCTTATCATATATAATTCTTGTTGACAAATTTTCAAACATAATTACTCATTAAACCGAATTTGAGATACCTTTATGACTTGAATTAATAAAAAAAACTGCTGTGGTTGTTGATAAAGGAGAAGTAATTGAATAGTAGTGAAAATGTCACAAACAGAATAAAAGCCGATAAACTGGTGAAAATATATGGTAAAAGAAAAGTTGTTAATGAAGTAAGCTTGGAATTATCACAGGGTGAAGTAGTAGGCATACTTGGACCCAACGGTGCAGGAAAATCAACTTCTTTCTATATGATTCTCGGAATAGCAAAAGCTAATTCAGGAAAAGTTTTTTTTAATGATACCGACATAACAAAAAAGCCAATGTATAAAAGAGCCCAACTGGGAATTGGTTATTTAGCTCAAGCTCCATCAATATTCCACAAACTTACCGTTGAACAAAATATATTGGCTATATTGGAAACCCTTAAGCTTGATAAGAAAAAAAGAATGGATCTTCTTGATATGTATCTGGAAGAACTTAACTTAAAAAAACTTGCCAAGCAAAAAGCTTACACCTTATCAGGCGGTGAAAGACGAAAACTCGAGATTACCCGCTCACTTGTCACAAACCCTTCTTTCATACTTATGGATGAGCCTTTCGCCGGAGTAGACCCTTTGGCTGTGGCAGATATTCAAGACATTATTGAAAAACTCAAACAACGCAACATCGGTATTCTGATAACCGATCACAACGTTTGGGAGACATTGAAAATTACTCAACGAGCATACATTATCTATTCCGGAGAAATTTTGTTCTCCGGCACATCCAAGGAACTGGTTAACAACGAGAAAGCCAGAGAAGTATATTTGGGAGATCGTTTCCTGAATCCGGTATTTTAATTTCGTAGAGGAGCATATGAATAGTTACAAACAGATAATCACTCACAAACAAACCCAGGAATTAGCTATCAAGCCAAAGATGCTTCAGTCCCTTGAAATGCTGTCGATGCCCTTACTGGAACTGGAGTTACATTTAAAAAATGAATTGGTTGAGAATCCCATGTTAGAGTTATTAGATGACGATAACGATGAAGATAATGATTCTAACGAATCCGAAGGTTCAACTGAGCAAAACTCTAAAGATAATGAATCTGAATCAGAAAATGATCACGAATTGGAAACTGACGATCCAGAGTTAAAAAAAACTTTGGAAGAAGCCAAAGAATTAAGCGATATTCTGGAATCATGGAACGAATATCATCAGGAAGAGAGAACTGGATCTTCAAAAAAGGAAGAAGAATTTGATTTTGAAATTTTGCCTGAGAATAGTGACCGAAACAGAGATAAATTCACCAGACAGTTAAGCAAATACAAACTCACTGAAAACGAATATGAATTTGCAATTGATATGATCGAGCTCTGTAATGAATACGGATTTCTCAGTGAAGATTTTGATTTATATCAATTCGCACAAAAATATGAAATTGGAGAAGAAAGAGCAGATGAAATTCATTCAATAATTTTACATCTTAGTCCAAACGGCATCACAGCCAGAAATATAAATGAATGTTTGATCTCACAATTAAACGAGAATCAGATTCAGGATGATATTCTGGTAAGCATCATCACCAAATATTTTGAAGACCTTATCCACAGAAGATACCAAGCCATTGCTTCATCTTGCAAGATATCACTGGATCAGGTGAATATTTATAGAAATGAGATTTCAAAATTGGATCCCAAACCAGGATTAAGAATCATTTCGAATACTATTCAATATATCATGCCCGATGTAATCATTAAAAAAGTAGATGAAGATTATGAAATCATCATAAATGATACTTACGCTCCAAACATTAAACTAAAAAGAGATTATAAAAAAATACTCTCAACGATAAAAAATAGTCAGGAAATTGAGTATGTACGGAATAAAATAAATTCAGCAAAATTCCTAATCAAATCAATCTACATGAGAAATAAAACTTTGGAAAAAGTAACCAGATGTATTATAGATCATCAGAAACCATTATTCTACGGAAACTCCGGGATACTGGAACCTTTGACATATTCTGTTTTGGCAGAAGAACTTGGATTTAACGAATCAACAATTTCCAGAGTTGTTAAAACGAAGTATGCTGATACTCCATTCGGTGTCATGTGTCTTAAAGATTTCTTCA
>JAQVBK010000196.1:0-3497 GCA_028690365.1 Candidatus Cloacimonadota bacterium | reverse complement strand
CTACCAAAGCCGGAAAAGACAATGATTATTCTCCCGTATCCAAACAAAATGTTCAGTTTCAGCTGAAGAAAATAATTGATGATGAAGATCAATCCAGTCCATTTAGTGATCATGAGTTAACCTCGATACTAAAAGAGAGAGGGATAGGAGTCTCCAGAAGATTAGTAACCAAATACCGTGAAAGTTTGGGAATACTGAACAGTAGATTACGAAAAAAAGCTTAACTCAGAGGAGGAAACAGTGAAATCTCATTCAATAGCAATAATTGGAGGCGGTCCGGCAGGATATGTAACAGCTATACGCATGAAACAATACGGCATAAATGTCACCTTGTTTGAAAAAAAGAAACTGGGTGGAGTTTGCCTGAATCGCGGATGCATTCCAACTAAGGCTTTGGTTAAAATAGCGGATCTATTCAGAGAAATAAAACATAGTAATGATTTTGGAATCAACATAGAAAATTTCGACATTGACTATTCAAAAATTTATCAGAGAAAAAATTCAGTTGTAGAGAAACTAGTTTCCGGAGTCGAATTCATCTTCAAAAAAATGGATATTTCTCTGATCAATGAAAAAGTGACATCCATTAAGAAAGATTCGAAAGGATTTCTAGTTAAGGCCGGACAGGAAATGCAGTTTACTCATGTAATAATTGCCACCGGATCCGTTCCAAAAGAGCTTCCAACAATCAAGTTCAATCACGAAAACATCCTCTCATCTACCGATATTTTGGATATGCAAGAACTTCCTTCCGAGTTAACAGTTATTGGTGGTGGAGTTATTGGTAGTGAATTTGCATCCATCATGTCTCAACTGGGAGTCAAAGTAGAGATTGTAGAATTTCTTCCCAACCTGGTTCCTTTTGAAGATGAAGAGATCTCCAAAAGACTAGCACTTGCTTTGAAGAAAAGCGGAATCAAAGTTCACCTCAAAACTGCCGTAGAAAGTATTACGAATGGAAATGGCAAACTGGTTCTCAATTTATCCACAGGGAAGACAATCGAAACCGAAAAAGTACTGTTGAGTGTAGGCAGGATGCCGTTCTGTGACATTGATCTTAGTGAATTGCAAATTTCTTTCAACAAAGGAGCAATAGAAATTGACGACAATTTCATGACTTCAGAACCTAATATTTTTGCCATAGGTGATGTTACTGCAAAACAAATGCTTGCTCACACTGCCAGCAAACAAGGTCTGATTCTGGCTGATTTTATTATGAATTCGCTTAAAGGCAACTCTATAAAATCAGAAGAAATCAAATATGAAAATATTCCAAGATGTACTTTTACTTATCCTGAGATTGCATCAGTCGGTTTAACTGAAGCTGAAGCTAAAGATAAATTTGGAGAGATTTTGGTAGGAAAATTTCCTTTCTCGGCAAATGGTAAAGCATTAGGTTTGGGAGATACTTTCGGATTTGTTAAGACTATCGCTGATGCTTCCACAGAACAAATTATTGGTTTGCATATTATCGGTCCGGCAGCCACAGAGCTGATTGCTCAGGGTGCTTTAATAATTGGCAGTAATATGAAGATAGATGATGTAAACAAAATCGTTTTTGCACATCCTACCCTTTCGGAATGTATAGCAGAATCAGTAGAAGCATTACATAATTTGTCAATTCACACTGTTTAATTATTATTTCTTCTATATATAAGGAACTAAAATGAGAAAACCCGAATGGCTTAAATCAAATAAATTAGGTGCAAAAAAAACATCTGTAATTACAGGTTATTTAAGAAGCTACAAATTAAATTCTGTTTGTGAAAGTGCACAATGTCCTAACAAGGGAGAATGCTTTGAGAGAGGAACTGCAACGTTCATGATACTCGGCGATGTCTGCACCCGCAATTGTACTTTTTGTGCTATCAAAAAATCAGAGTTCGATCTTCTACCTCCAAATCCCGACGAACCAAAATCTATAGCAGAATTAACTGACAAACTAAATTTGAAATACGTTGTAATCACTACAGTTACCAGGGACGATTTACCTGATGGTGGAGCCGAGCAAATGGCAAAAACCGTAACTGAGTTAAAAGCACTGGGAAAAGAAGATGTTGCCGTAGAAGTTCTTATATCTGATTTACAAGGAAACCTTTCCGCTCTTAAAACTATATTAGACAGCAATCCTGATGTTTTGAATCACAACATAGAGACAATTAACCGACTTTATTCTGAAGTAAGACCAAAAGCAAATTATAATACTTCACTGAAGATTCTAAAAACTGCAAAAGAGATCAATCCAGATATTCTGACAAAGAGCGGATTTATGGTTGGTTTAGGAGAAACCTTCAATGAGGTAACAACTCTTATGAATGATCTAAGGAATTCGGGAGTTGATATCCTGACAATCGGACAATATATGCAACCCAGCGTCAAACACTACAATGTAAGAGAATATGTTCATCCGGATGTCTTCAAAAAATATGAAACTATTGCAAAAGAAATCGGTTTCATACTTGTTGAGTCCGGACCTCTGGTAAGAAGTTCTTACCATGCAGAAAAAGCAAAAGATTTTTTAAAACATAGATCTTAGGCAAATTGATGCCTTGAGACTAACGTCGAAATTGATGTTCATTTATTTATCACTGTTTTGGAATGTAACTAATTAAAAAGGGAGTAATTATGCAAATTACAATTACTGCAAGACACTTTGAACTCACCAATGCTATCCGAGACCATGTTGAGGTGGCCTGTGAGAAGCTGGCACGCTATTTCGATCATATTTCCACTATCCACATTACTCTGGATCTAGAAGACAATAGAAATATTGTGGAAATGAGTCTGCATGCCAAAAAATTCAGTCTTCAAAGTGAAGCTGAAGAACTGGATATGTATCTGGCAATCGATAGTGCTATCGACAAAATGGAAAGCCAAATCAAGAAGCTTAAAGAAAAGGTCACTTCCCATCAAAAAAAGGGTATAAAGAGAGATGCCTACTTCTTCTATGCGGATACCGTTGAAAAAGGTACAAAAGAGAAACCTAAAAAACGCGTAAAAATGAAAAAAATCGTTGCTGATTATATGACTACAACTGAAGCAGTTGACACTTTCAGCGAACTTGATATTCCATATATGATATTTAAGAACACCGAAACCGATAGAATCAACGTTATTGTCAGAAAAGACAATGAACATATTGAATTACTTCAACCATAAATAACGGGGGGATATCCCCCGTTTTTATATCAGGGGTCTTCCCAAACTGCAGGAATTATGAAAAATATTACCGTTCGTGATTTTTTCGAAATGAAAAAAAAAGATTTTGCACTCTCCTTGATTACCAACTCTTTAACTCTTGAAAACATCATCACTGAACCCCACATCAATAAACCAGGTCTGGCTTTAGCAGGTTTCCACGATCTCTTCGATATAAACGAGTACAAATCCTGGGTGAAACCGAAATTCATTATATGGAATCCTTGAAAAAAGAAGTCCTCTATCAGAGACTAAGAGACATGTTTGATTTCGCCATTCCCTGTATAATAATTTCAAAA
>JAQVBK010000010.1 GCA_028690365.1 Candidatus Cloacimonadota bacterium | reverse complement strand
GGACAGTTATGGTTATCGGGCGTATGATTCTTTTGATACTTCATATAGTCTGGCTCCTGAATATGACTGGATTGAGATTGATCCGGCTCATGGAGGACAGGGTACTAATACCGGTTTATCGGATGGCGGTAATAACGGTGATTCCGTAGTGAATTTTTCCTTACCGTTCAATTTTGTTATGTACGGAGTTTCATATAACAATATATCAGTTTGTTCAAATGGTTGGGCTGCATTTGGAATAACTGAACAAGTAAACTTCCGTAACCTCCGTTTACCCGGTCCGGATAGTCCGGCTGCAATGTTGGCTCCTTTCTGGGATGATCTGGTTTTGACCAATGGCGGAGCAGTATTCAAATATTATGATTCTGCAAATCACAGATATGTTATTCAATGGTCGAGAGTGAGAAATTATTCTAACACATCATATCAGGAAACTTTCCAGATTGTACTCTTTGATCAGGATTATTACAATCCCGGAAGCGATGGGGATATTCTTTATCAGTATCATACAGTGAATAATATAGATTCCGGCGACACAAATTCGCACGGAGAATATGCTACAGTAGGAATTAAGGATCATACTCATCTTGTCGGGCTTGAATATACTTACAATAATGAATATCCTATCAGTGCCTATCCCTTACAGAATGATATGGCAATATTATTTTCCACCAGAGATCCTCAAGTATTAATGCCACCGGTTATCAGTCTGTCAACTACTCAGATAGATTTATATACAGTCAATGATGAATCAACAACTGGTAATTTTACGATAACAAACTCAGGGGAATCCGATTTGGTTTATACTATTGCGGCAGATTATCCGGATCGTGATGATTCAGAAAGAGCCAGCGGTGGTCCTGATGGTTTTGGTTATATCTGGATCGATAGCGATGAAACTAATGGTCCAGTTTATAGCTGGAGAGATATAGTCTCTAATAATACTCAGCTAAGTTTCAGCCATAATGATAATTCTCCTGGAACCATTCCGCTTCAGTTTGATTTTCCATTTTATGGGTTGAATTACTCTGAATTCAGGGTGAATCCGAACGGCTGGATAGGTTTTGGAGACGATTATTCAGCCTGGACAAATACTGAGATTCCAAGCAGTTCAGCTCCACGTCCGGCAATATTTACATTCTGGGATGACCTGCATCCGTTGGACAACAGCGGCAACGGCAGCGGTACCGTTCACTATCTCAGTACTCCGGACAGTGTAGTTGTTTGGTTCAATAATGTTCAGCATTACGGTACTGCAACAACAGGCGTATACGATTTTCAAACTGTATTTTATCCTAACGGGCATATTTTAATGCAGTATCGCAACATGACGGGAACGCTTAACTCTGCAACGATAGGTACTCAGAATTCCAACGGAAATATAGGTTTACAGGTTAATTATAACAGTAACTATGTACAAAATGAATTTGCAGTTCTGTTGAAACCTGTTAATGCATGGCTGAGTATCGATTCTGTATCTGGTATAATTGCCAGCAACAACAGTGTGCAGATAAATTTGACTGCCTTACCTGATATGGAAATCGGGAGTTATCTCAGTAATTTGATAATTAATTCCAATGATGTATCAACTCCCATAATAACCCTTCCGGTCTGGTTACATATACAGTCGGCTTTGCCACCTGCTGCAATTGACAATCTTCAAATAACTCTGAATCAGGATATTCCCGTGCTCAACTGGAATCCTGTGACAATAGATATCCACGGTAATCCTGTTATTATTGCCGGTTACAAAATTTACAGAGCTGAAATTGGAACAGCTATTCAAGCAGAAGCGGAATTCTATTATGCTACATCCAGCACCAACTCTTTTTCAGACGAAAATGCTTCAGACGGCAATTATATCTACATGGTAACGGCTTTTACAAATGAATGATTCTTTAGGGAGGAACGTTGAAGGCAAATTTTAATTTCAATTACAAAGAACCAATTGTATGCACTGCGATTCATAACGGTCATATAATCAGTAATGATATTCTGAATAATCTTGGTATTTCAGAAGAAACCAGATTGATGGAAGAAGATCCTTTTACCGGTTTTTTTACTGAGAACTGCGGTAACAGAATAATAGTTCATACCAGCAGATTTGAAGTAGATTTGAACAGGAGCAGATCTCATGCCTTTTACGAAAATCCTGAAGATGCCTGGGGACTTCCGGTCAGAAAAGAAACGACTAATCTGGAAGTTGTATTAAAATCTCTGTTACAATATGATGAATTCTATGCAAGAACAAAGCATTATCTGAACATGATGAAAAAAAAACACAAGAGATTTTTTGTCTATGATATTCACTCTTACAACCATCACAGGGGTGGATCTGATGCTCCGTTTGATGAACAGGAGAAAAATCCGGACATCATACTTGGAACAAATATTGTAACAGGTATGAATCTCGATTTAGTTGATGCAATTGAAGAGAAAATGAGAGAATTCGATTTTTTTGGAAAAAAAATTGATGTTCGTCAGAATGTAAAGTTTCCGGGAGGTAATTTTTCTAAATGGATAAATACTGAGTTCAAGGATTCAGCATGTTGCATTGCAATTGAGTTTAAAAAAATTTTCATGGATGAATGGAGCAGTATGCTTTATCCTGATGTTCAGAGAAAACTCAGGGAACTTCTCGAATCAACTTTCAAACTGATTACTGATTATATGAAATCTTAGTGAATCCTGCTTTAGAGAGAAGAGAGTCATTTTTTGAAGAAGCCATCTCAAAAGTTTAAATTGACTTATTTTTGCCTTCATGTTTTTAGACATGAAATAAAAACAAGGAATAAATAATGAAATGGACTTTCTTTGCAGTCTTCTTGTTACTATTTAGTTTGCTTGCGGCAAGAGCTGCGGACAGTATTTTAGTCAGAATCAGAGACTATTCTTATGATGAACAGATCAGGTTTTTGTATGAACTCGTAACTATATATAAGGATACTGATTTTGAAAAATCTCTTATTTATGCTGACTACGCACTGCAAATTGCCGAGATAAATGCAGATAGACCTCAAATGGCTCAAATGCATTTTCTTATTGGAACAATTCATTATCATACAGGAGACTATGAAAAATCACTGAGTAGTTCATTGAAAGCATTGAAAATGTTCGAATCCTTGAATAACAAAAAAGGTATTGCCCAAGCTCTGAATAGTCTGGGAATCGTATACATAAAAATCAACAACAATCAGAGTTTACCTACTTTCCAAAGAGCAATGGAAATCTATAAAGAACTCAAAGATGATGCGGGGGTAATCAAAGTTCTGAACAGTATAGCATCAATTTTTTTCCAGAATCGGGAATATGTCAAGGCTCTTGATTTATACGAAGAAATATATAGCTTAAGCATTCAGAACGGATATTATAAAATGGCATCAACTGCTCTTAACAATTTGGGGTTAACATACAAGAATCTGGGCAATATTCAAAAAGCTATCAATCAATTTGAAAAATCACTGACTATTAAACGTGATACTAAAGATTTGGACGGAGTCTCTACTTCTCTGCTTAATCTGGCAAATGTTTATAGGCTAAACAAAGAGATAAAGAAAGCTCATCAGTTGTATGATGAAGCTTTGCAGATAGGCACAAGAATAAAAGCTAATGAAATAATTATCAAGGCTAACTACGGAAAATATCAGTGCAGTCTGGAGGAAAATAACTACAAAGATGCTTTAAATAGTTACATTGTGGCAAATCAATTCAAGGATAGTTTATATACTGAGGAAAGCAATCGTAAACTGGCAGAATTACAGGTTCAGTATGATACTTACTCTAAAGAGAGAGAAATCGATCTTTTACAAAAGGAAAATCAACTGAAAGATTATAGATTCTATCAGGCAATTGCCCTGTTTTTGCTATTTTTTGTGATTGCAGCTTCTTTATTGTATATCACTGTTCAACAACGAAGAAAGCAAAAACTTAAACAACTATTGAATGCAAAATTGGAAAAAAAGAATCAGGAATTGAATCAAACAAATGAGCTGTTGAAAACTTCGGAATTACAATTGAAAGAAACAATTGCTGCAAAAGATAAATTGTTTTCAGTAGTTGCGCACGATTTACGTAATCCATTCAATGCCTTGCTTAATTATATAGAAATGCTCAATGAATCTTATGATATGCTGGATGAAACAAAGCGAAGAGATTACTTGTCAAAAATTCTTATGACTGTGAATAATATACTTGCTTTACTGGAAAATCTCCTTGCCTGGGCAAGTTCGCAACAGGAAAGAATTGATGCCAGTTTTGACATCTTCAATCTCAGTAAAATGGTAGATACTATAGTTAAGCTCTTTTACGAACAATCTTTGCAAAAGAAAATTGAAATAGTTATGTCGATTCCGGAAGAGCTTGAAATTACAACCGACTCAAACATCTTATCTGCAATAATAAGGAATTTGATAAACAATTCATTGAAATTTACCCCTTCTGGCGGGAAAATTTCGGTAGAATCAGAAACTACAGATGAATATTTGCATATTTCAGTTGTTGATACAGGTATTGGTATAAAAAAAGAGAACCTTACAAAACTGTTCAGTCTGAATTCTAATTTTTCTACAAAAGGAACTAACAAGGAGAAAGGTTCGGGTTTGGGATTGATAATTTGCCGGGAATTTGCCGAAAAACTGGGTGGAACTATTACTGTTGAAAGCGAAGAAGGTAAAGGCAGCAGGTTCACAATCAGTTTGAAGAGGGAAGATTTAGATTTTTAATGATTACGGAGAAAAGAGTTGTATGAGAATTGATTACGTAATGAATGAGTTGGGTAAATTATTTTCAAAATACAGAACTCCGGTAGTAGATTTGATTGAAGCACAAACAAAAGATCCATTTAAGGTATTGGTCGCAACGATACTTAGTGCCAGAACCAATGATCGTACTACAGCTTCAGTGCTGCCGAAACTGTTTTCGGTGGTAGATAAGCCGGAAGACTTGCTGGTTTTGAGTGTAACAGAAATATCTGATCTTATATATCCGGTGGGTTTTTATCGCAACAAAGCAGTTTTTTTGAAAGAACTTCCTGCAACCTTAAATAAACTGTTTAATGGTGTAATCCCCGATGAGATAGATGATTTAGTCAAACTTCCCGGAGTTGGGCGTAAAACTGCCAATCTGGTAAGAGCGGTAGCTTTCGGGAAACCTGCAATATGTGTAGATGTTCATGTTCACCGTATTTCCAACAGATGGGGTTACGTTAACACAAATAATCCATTTGAAACCGAGATGACGCTTAGAAAGATTCTTCCGGAAAAACACTGGATAAAATTCAATTCATATTTGGTGGCATTTGGTCAGAATCTTTGTACTCCCAGGAATCCGGGGTGTGGTGAATGTCCAATTTCGGAAGAATGTAAAAAGCTTGTTTAAAGCAATCTCCAAAATCTATGTAGATATAAATCACAAAATATAATAAATAAGAAAGGGCTGTCAATGACAGCCCTTTATGATAAGCAATGTGATGTATGTTAGTTAATCAGCCTCTTGAGAATTCCTTTTTGCCATTACTTCTGCTGATTAATCTATATTGGTGAGCGGAGCGTCCCCCGCCCACCTGGTTCGGTTAGCCTAGCACTCCTCAATGCCATCTCTTTGATGCCCTGAGATGACATTGCCACAGTAGATCTGCCAAATTATGATGGATTATATTAATCCATTGATTGGATTATATTAATCCATTGATGATAATTTTTATCAACGAGAGATATCGGATATTTCTATCCAATATTTTGTTGACACATTAATGTGTCCGCATTAGATTTTCTTTGTGTGTTTCTTGGTGGCTTCAACTAACCGGTTAGTTTGAAGCCACTTTTCTATCAAGGTATCTATCCTGATGATGGTAGTAAGTCTGAGACTTGCATTTCTACTGTGCGTCTAAGACTAGGCCAGCCATCTATTCCAGGGCAAGATTGCCTCGATTTATCCAATTAATCGTAAGGCCATTTGGGGCAATGAATTTGCCTGAGCAAGCATTGCAACCGCTGCTTGTGCAAGTACCTGATTTCTGACAAACTGCGTCATTTCTTCCGCTACATCAACATCAGATATCCTTGATTCAGCTGCCTGTAAGTTTTCAGCCTGAATTGAAAGATTAGTGATAGTGTTCTCCAGTCTGTTCTGGATTGCTCCAAGTGATGCTCTCATATTATCTTTTCGGGCAATAGCCGTATTGATATGTTCGAGAGCTAACTGAGCTGCGTGTTGAGTCGAAACTGCAACATCGCTTGCTCCAAGACCAAGAGAACTTGTTCTCATGTCACCGATTCTGATGAAGTAATAGTCCTCAGCCCTGACGTTACCAGTACCAAAGTGTACCTTGATACCTCCGGTAATTGCTCCGTCAGAACCCATGGTCCCGTTTACTTCATTCCAACCGCTGCTGTTTGTCCAGGTTCCTTCAGTGGCAGTCCAGGTATTGCTGCTTGTCCAGCTTCCTGAGGTTCCTGAAACCGATACATTCCCATTCAGAAGTTTTACTCCATTGAAGTCAGTAGCGGTAGCAATTCGGTCGATTTCGGCTGCCATAGCTGCAAACTCAGAATGAATAATCAAACGTTGTTCATTTGTGTAAGTGCCTGTAGAAGCCTGTTCAGCTAATTCTTTCATTCTTATCAATTTTTCATCGATAACAGCTAAAGCACCTTCGGCTGTTTGAATCATAGAAATCCCGTCCTGAGCATTCCTTATTCCCTGGTTGAGTGAAGCTATTTCTGATCTCATCAACTCTCTGATTGCCAATCCAGCTGCATCGTCTGCAGCTGAGTTAACTCTCAGACCAGTGGAAAGTCTTTGGACTGAGGTTGCTAATCGGTTGTATGTATCACTCAGATTTCTTGAAGTATTCATTGCCATCAAATTGTGGTTTATTATCAAAGACATAATCCCTCCTACGGATTGTTGATTTTTAGACAATGCCTTAAGTGCTGTGCACTATACGTTTTCACGAAGGCATCTACTGTCTTAGGCTAACCAAACAATCTATTAACGGAAGGAATTGCCAAACAAACCATTACTATCCAATGAGCCTTAAGGCCATTTGTGGCAGAGAATTAGCCTGAGCAAGCATAGCAACAGCAGCCTGTGCAAGTACTTGGTTTCTGACGAATTCAGTCATTTCTGAAGCAATGTCGATATCAGATATACGTGATTCAGCAGCTTGCAGATTTTCAGCCTGGATGGATAAATTAGAAATTGTATTCTCCAGTCTGTTCTGAATAGCTCCAAGATTAGCTCTCATATTATCTTTACGTGCAATAGCTGTATTGATTTGTTCAAGAGCTAACTGAGCAGCATGCTGAGTTGAAACTGCTACATCACTTGCGCCTAAGCCAAGAGATGAAGTTCTCATATCGCCGACTCTAATGAAGTAATAGTCTTCAGCTCTTTCATTTGCAATTCCAAAGTGGATTTTTATACCACCTATGATATTGCCATCTCTCTGAATACCTTGTGCTTCTGACCAACCGCTACTGTTCTCGTACAAACCTGTTGTAGAAGTCCATGTATTACTGGTTGACCAGGCGCCACCTTCTCCGGCAATGGAAATATTTCCATTGAGGAGTTTTACTCCATTGAAATCTGTTGAAGTAGCAATTCTGTCGATTTCGGCAGCCATAGCTGCGAACTCGGAATGAATAATCAGTCTTTGTTCGTTGGTATATGTACCTGTAGCTGCCTGTTCAGCTAATTCTTTCATACGAATTAGCTTTTCGTCAATAACTGCCATAGCTCCTTCAGCAGTCTGAATCAGTGATATGCCGTCCTGTGCATTTCTGATACCTTGATTGAGTGAAGCCATGTCGGCTCTCATCTGTTCACGTATTGCTAGTCCGGCTGCATCGTCTGCAGCTGAATTGATACGCAAACCTGTAGAAAGCCTTTGTACTGAATTTGCCAAACTTGAATATGTATTAGTCAAGTTTCTAGCTGTATTCATCGCCATCATGTTATGGTTTATTATGAGAGACATGATTCCTCCTTGATCGGTTATTAAGGCGTCCCTGCCAAAGCGTTATGTCGTACGCTTTGGGTGTGTTTTGGTAGATCTACCTGTGGCTAACCAAACCAATCTATTCCGAATAATTGTCTCTAAACCATAGGCAGAGTCCGGTAACTCTGCTGAGTAATCTGAGAGAAAGACTAACCAATGAGTCTAAGAGCCATCTGCGGTAATGCATTTGCCTGAGCGAGCATTGCTACAGCAGCCTGAGCCAGCACCTGATTTCTTACGAACTCAGTCATCTCTGAAGCTACATCGATGTCTGAGATACGGGATTCAGAAGCTTGCAAATTCTCGGCCTGAATGGAAAGATTGGATATTGTGTTTTCCAATCTGTTCTGCATAGCACCAAGATTTGCTCTCATGTTGTCTTTTCTGTTTATTGCTGTGTTTATCTTTTCAAGAGCTAACTGAGCAGCATGCTGAGTTGAAACTGCTACATCAGTTGCACCTACTCCCAGTGACATCGTTCGCATATCACCAATTCTGATAAAGTAGTAATCTTCTGCACGGCTATTTCCGGTACCAAAGTGAATTTTTACTCCACCAGTTATATTGCCGGCAGAATCAAACGATCCGTTTGTTTCCTGCCAACCACTGCTGTTTGGCCATAATCCTTCACTGGCAGTCCATGTATTAAAATCTGACCATGAACCTGCTGTTCCGGAAACGGAAATATTACCGTTTAACAGATGTACTCCGTTAAAATCAGTTGCTGTAGCAATTCTGTCGATTTCGGCAGCCATTGCAGCAAATTCAGAATGGATAATTAAACGTTGTTCATTGGTGTAAGTACCTGTTGCTGCCTGTTCTGCCAGCTCTTTCATTCTGATAAGTTTTTCATCGATAACTGCCATAGCACCTTCTGCAGTCTGAATCATGGAAATACCATCCTGGGCATTTCTGATTCCCTGATTGATTGATGCTATTTCAGCTCTCATCTGTTCTCTGATTGCCAATCCGGCAGCATCGTCTGCTGCTGAATTAATTCTGAGACCTGTAGAAAGCCTTTGGACTGAATTTGCCAGTCTGTTGTATGTTCCGGTCAGATTTCTGGCAGTATTCATTGCACTCATATTATGGTTTATTATGAGAGACATAATTCCTCCTTGAATTATTTTATTTCTTCCCTGTAAAAAGGCATTCTGTGGGCTCTTGAGAGGCGTGCTAACACCGTTACATCACATTATGTACTTGTAAAGATCTATGAATCAGTTTTGAAATTACATTATCCTAAGAGTCTCAGTGCCATTTGTGGCAATGAGTTTGCCTGGGCAAGCATAGCTACTCCGGCTTGAGCCAGAACCTGATTTTTTACAAATTCCGTCATCTCTGAAGCCATATCCATATCTGAAATTCTTGATTCGGAGGCTTGCAGATTCTCAATTTGTGTCTGAAGATTTGTGATGGTATTTTCCAGTCTGTTTTGGATTCCACCCAGGTAAGCTCTGGCATTCTCTTTTCTGATGATAGCAGTATTAATCCTTTCAATAGCTGATTGTGCTTCGTGCTGTGAAGTAAGAGATACATCATCTGCACCTACTCCGAGCGAGGCAGTACTCATATCACCAACTCTGATAAAGTAGTAATCTTCTGCTCTGCTGTTTCCGCTTCCAAAGTGAATTTTGATTCCGTTGATAATACTGTTTCCGGAAACGACACCATTGGTTTCCTGCCAGCCACTGCTGTTAGTCCATAATTCATTGGGATTGTCTAAAATCCATCTGTTGTTGGCTGACCATGTACCTTCGCCTGCTATTGAGATGTTTCCATCGAGGAGTTTGACTCCATTAAAATCGGTAGCTTGTACTATTCTGTCGATTTCTGCTGCCATTGCAGAAAATTCGGAATGAATAATCAGTCTCTGCTGATCTGTGTAAGTACCGGTTGCGGCCTGCTCAGCCAATTCTTTCATACGGATCAGTTTCTCATCAATAACCGCCATGGCTCCTTCTGCGGTTTGTATCAGTGATATTCCGTCCTGAGCATTCCTTACACCCTGAGAGAGACTTGCTATCTCAGATCTCATTCCTTCTCTGATTGCCAGTCCTGCGGCATCATCAGCTGCAGAATTGATTCTTAAACCCGTGGATAAACGCTGTACTGACCTTGATAAACTATTGTAAGTAGTGTTGAGATTCCTGGTAGTATTAAGCGCTGTCAAATTGTGATTGATGACTAATGACATAGTAATCCTCCTTGATTGCTTTTTTGTTCGCTTCCCTGCGATCGGCTTCCCTGCCGATAGTCTTTTGAGATTAACTGTAGTTGATTAGATTTCTACAAAATTCAAAAGACCGTAGTCATTTTTTTGTGTTGATGAAATGAGATTTGGAAACACCTGAAGCATATTTGGAGATCATCTCGGAGCCAGTATTGAGTTTCTTGATCTCTGCACTCAGCTTCTGCTTTCCCACCTGTAATTTCACACTGTTTTCGTTTTCCTTGTTAATGATCTTGTTAATTCTGCTATGTATATCGGACAAGATCATATTCGCTTTAGTTCTTTTTTCTGATTTTTCAGGCAGGGATGTGTAGTGTTCAAATCTGATGCGGGTTTGGAGGATTTCTATGTCTTTTATTATTTCTTCTTTTTCTTTATATATCATCGGAAGAGAATCGAATTGCTCATCTGAAATCAAATCCGATTCTTTATTTACCAGAAGGAAATACTCATCGTATTTCTCAGACAGTTCATCGATTAATTTATCATTGATGTCAGATTCACTAAGATTTGACCTGGAATTCTTTTCTTTGTATTCAAGAATGTCTTTTTCAGAGCTGAGCAGTTCAGATTCTGCGTTAAGTTCGATTGTCCTGATTGCAGAATCATTGCTATCAATAGCCATAAGAAGTATTTCTGCACTCCTTTTTTTCATGACAAGTCTGCCTATCTCCAGATCGTCGATGATTTCGGAAACGTTATTTATATCTTCTTCATGGATGGTATCTGTGTGGGCATTTTTTTTCTTCTTATCTTTTTCTTCATTATTCTTTTGTCCCTGATTGTCTTTCTTTTCGACTCTCAGTGATTGAACTGCGCTAATCATGATATTGTCGTTACTCATAATAATCTCCTTTCCCGTTATCGGGGAATGGTGGATAAACTTTAATTAAAGTATAACATAAAAACACTAATAAAAGAAATTCCTATTGTTTTTACAACATAATCTAAAATGCTAATGCGAAATGATTTAAAAAAAATCTTGCACAAATAAACTATGAAAAAGTTTTGGAATACTGATAAATGATTTAATAGGAGATAGGATGTACAATAATATTGATATTAAAGAAAAAGCTTCAGTCTTGGAAAAAGAGATCAGAAAATTCTGGCA
Source organism: Candidatus Cloacimonadota bacterium (assembly GCA_028690365.1). Classification (GTDB taxonomy): domain Bacteria; phylum Cloacimonadota; class Cloacimonadia; order Cloacimonadales; family JAQVBK01; genus JAQVBK01. Next base: position 18,986 of record JAQVBK010000010.1, on the reverse strand, counting down.
GGATGAAAGAATTGATGAGGAAAGCGTAGAATACAGGGAAGGGAATGAGCAGTTCATCTTTTTTGAAGGTCCACCAACTGCTAACGGGAAACCAGGAATTCATCATGTTCTTTCAAGAGCCATAAAAGATGCGGTTTGCCGTTATAAAACAATGCAGGGATTTCAGGTAAAAAGAAAAGCAGGATGGGATACGCATGGTTTACCTGTGGAAATCGAAGTAGAAAAACAACTTGGACTAGAGGATAAAAAAGCAATTCTGGAATATGGAATTGAAAATTTTAATAAAAAATGCAAGGAATCAGTATTTACTTATGAAAAAGAATGGCGGGAGATGACCCGTACTATGGGTTATTGGGTCGACCTTGAAAATCCTTATATAACTCTTAAAAACAGTTATATTGAAACTGTGTGGTGGATATTAAACGAATTCCATAAAAAGAACCTGATTTATAAGGGTTACAAAATTTCTCCTTATTGCCCTTGTTGCGGAACTACCCTCGCTAGTCATGAGGTTTCTCAAGGTTATCGTGATACAGAAGATCCTTCTATCTTTGTGAAATTTAAGCAAAAGGGAGAAGAAAATACCTATTTTCTTGCCTGGACAACTACTCCCTGGACTCTAATCTCTAACGTTGCTCTGGCTGTACACCCCAAAGAAATTTATGTGAAAATACTCCATAATGGAGAAAATTTAATTTTGGCAAAAGATCGACTGAGTGTAATTGAGGGAGATTATGAGGTAATCGCAGAGTTTATTGGAAAATCACTGGAATATCAGGAGTATGAGCAGCTGTTTCCCTATACCAAAGTTGACAAGAAAGCTTTCTTCATCGCTCTGGCAGATTATGTGACTATGGATGACGGTACCGGCATAGTACATACAGCTCCTGCTTTTGGTCAGGACGATTATAGTCTGGGCGTGAAATATAATCTTCCTGTAGTTCAGCCTGTTGACGAGGCAGGAAAGTTTACTGCAGTAGTTGTAGAATGGGCAGGTATTTTTGTGAAAGATGCCGATAAATCAATAATTAAAAAACTTAAAGAAACCGGGCATCTCTACAAAAGAATGCAGATTATGCATAGTTATCCTTTCTGCTGGAGATGTGAATCACCTCTTATTTATTATGCAAGAGATAGTTGGTATATCAAAACAAGCCAATTCAAAGAAGAGTTGATGAAAAACAATGCCGAAGTAAATTGGTACCCTTCTTTTGTTGGAGAAAAACGTTTTGGTGAATGGCTATCTAATAATATCGATTGGGCATTAAGCAGAGAGCGTTTCTGGGGAACCCCACTGAATATCTGGGTTTGTGAAAAATGTGGAACTCAGGAATCAATTGGCTCTATTGCAGAATTAAAAGAAAAAGGGAAAAATTCTGATGGTTCTGATGTTTCTGATGACGTTGAATTACACAGACCTTACATTGATCAAATCAAATTGTCTTGCCCTAAATGTTCTTCCGTTATGCATAGAACACCTGAAGTTATAGACTGTTGGTTTGACAGCGGTGCAATGCCTTTTGCTCAATGGCATTATCCTTTTGAAAACAAGGACAGATTTGAGAAGGAACTTTTCCCTGCTAATTTTATCTGCGAAGGAATCGATCAGACGCGCGGATGGTTTTATTCTTTACTGGCAATCTCCACAATTCTGAAAGGGAAATCACCATACAAGAATGTTTTGGTAAATGATCTGATTTTGGACGCCAAAGGTCAGAAAATGAGCAAATCAAAAGGAAATACCCTGAATCCTATGCAGTTGATGGAAGATTTTGGTGCAGATGCCGTGAGATGGTATTTGCTGGCAGTGAGTCCTCCCTGGGTTCCGACCAAATTTGATCCGGAAGGTGTTAAGGAGGTCATCAGCAAATTTATCGGTACGTTGAAAAATGTTTACTCATTTTATGCAACTTACGCAAATATAGACAACTTTAATGCGATGGAACATAAAATTACTAATGTTAAATCAGTCGAAATTGACAGATGGATTATTTCAAGACTGAACTCAGTGATTGAGAATGTGACAGATTTCAATGATGGTTACGATTTTACCAGAACATTGAGAATGATGCAAACATTTGTTCAGGATGACGTAAGCAACTGGTACGTAAGAAGATGTCGTCGCAGATATTGGTCGATGACTCTTACTGAAGATAAGAAAGACGCTTATCTGACTTTGTTTCAAGTGCTTGTGACAGTCTCAAAATTGATAGCTCCATTCGCACCTTTCTTATCCGAATTTTTATATAAGAATCTGACAGGTGGCAGGAGTGTTCATCTAACAGATTACCCGCAAGCTGACCTTTCTGTTATTGACGAAAAACTGGAAAGGGAAATGCAGATAATAATTGATCATGTTTCTCTGGGAAGAGCTGCCAGAAATACTTGTCAGATAAAGGTCAGACAGACGCTTTCCGCACTGCTTGTTTCAGACAGATTCAGAGCTGTAATTGCACCTATGGAAGAATTGATAAAAGAAGAAATTAATGTTAAAGGAATAAAGTACATCAAAGATAAAGATAATTTTGTGGAATATGATTTTAAGATAAATTTCAAAACTCTTGGACCAAAATATGGCAAACATCTGAAGAGCCTTGGTCAGGCTATAGCCAATATGGATACTCAACATATTCTTGATGCATTCAAGAAAAAAGAACCAGTATACATTGACTGTGATGGTACTTCCTGTCAGATAACGCAGGAGGATCTTCTCATTTCCATCAAACAAAAAGAGGGGTATGTGTTTGAGAGTGAGAAAGATATCTATATTGCTCTTGATACGCATTTAACTCCTGAGTTGATTGAAGAGGGATTCGCCAGAGAACTTGTGAATAAAATACAGTTTACCAGAAAAGAGAACCAGTTAGATATCATGGACAGAATAAGAATATTCTACTTTGGTGATGATGAAATAACCACTGTGTTCACTAATTTTGCTGATTATATCAAGGATGAGACATTGAGTAATGAGTTTATCAGAGTCGAAGCCACTCATCCCGACATGAAATCCTGGGATGTTAATGGAAAGGAAGTGTTTATTTCAATTTCCAAAGTATAGAATCAGATCAGAAAAAGAAAGGCAGCTTAGGCTGCCTTTTTACATTGATTCACTATCTTCATTTATAACGATTTTCAATTCTTTTAGTTTTTCTTTTGTTTCTTCAAGTTTTTCCTCAAAGTTTAGATCTTTTAAAACTTCCAGTTTCTTGAGGGAATTGAAATCCAGATCAATCATATTGTCCGGAAGCTGGATGTTAAAACTTCCGTTTCTGAAAGAAATGCTTGTTGGGAATTCATTATTTGTGGAAGCAGTGCTTTCTTCAATAACAGTTTCCAGTTGTATTATCTTACCGTCTCGTTCTATTCTGAGTTCCATTTTGTTCCCTGTTTCTTTGTTGTCCAAAATGTCTCTGATGTCCTGAATATTCTTTATTTTTTTTCCATCTGCTTCCAACAATACGTCACCGATTTGTATTCCGGCTTTTGCTGCCGGAGAATCCTGTTCAACACCGATAATTTCCAATCCTTTTTTTTGTGAATCGCTTAATGAATCTGTTGAGACTGAAATTCCCAAACGCTTCTTCGAAGCAATATCACGTTGATTTATAGTAAAGATATTGGCGGGGAAACCGGAGAAATCAAAGTATGAATTCTTTTCTTTTTCTGTGAGAACTGCATTGGTGGTGGTAACACTGCCACTTCTGAAATAGGTAATTGAAATTTTATCATTTCTGTGGTGGTTTTGTAACATTATGCTCAGTTGATCAGGAGTGTAGAGTTTTTCTCCGTTCATTTCGAGCAACAAGTCTCCTCCCTTCAGTTCTGCTTTATCTGCCGGACTGTCTTTAATAACACGTGAGATTAAAAGACCATACCGGGTTTCGAGTTTGCTTTCTTTAAATTCACTTTCTTCAGGAATTCTGGTGACTACTCCCAGAAAAGTTTTCATAGGGACCTTGATATAATCACTTTTGTCTCCCAGTAACATTTTTGTGTTTTGTTCTTTTCCCTTATTGAAAAGTTTGACTTTCAGGGTTTGTCCCGGAGAGAAAGTGGTTAGCATTTTTGAAAGTTGATCAACAATATAGATTTTTTCTCCGTCTATCTCCAGAATCAGATCGTTTTCACTAATTCCTGCTTTATCAGCCGGACTATCATTAACTACATTTATCACCTTTACTCCATAGTTACCTTTGAATTTCAGCTCTCGATATTCTTCATCGGTTGGGTTTTCCAAAGTTACTCCCATGTATGCAGTCTGAGCTTGTAAGGCAGTAGAAATTAGCAGTAGGAACAATCCTGTGATAATACTTATGGTTTTAAGTTTCATAATGTGACTCCTTTTTTTATTTGATAGCGCTATCATTTTCTAGAATGAATACTGTTTTTGCTTCATTGTTTTTGTTTTCAGATTGTGGTCATATTCTGTTACAATGAGGAAATTTTCTTCTCCGGCAGTTTTGTAATTTCTTATGAGATAGGTTTTTTCTTCAGTAAATTCCTGTGGATTCAAATCTTGTGCTATTTCTGGATTATCTATACTGGTATAGTTCAAAAGATAATGAAGTGGGAGATCTTTGACAGGAATTTGAGTTTCAGTGAGCAAAGTCCGGTTTTCTGTGGTATAATTAGACTCAGGGGAAAGTTCTTTGGTTGAGAATAGTGCTTTATTGATTTTCCCTGCAAATTCAGGGTTAACAATCATGAACGCAGAGAAAAAAAGTAGACAAAATGATAAAGCGGAGATGAGTCTGAGTTTGAGAGCATATTTCTTCTGAGTGAAAAATGCTTTTTGAAGATCATTTCTCAGAATTGACTCTGCGATGTCATTTTCTATTGTTGGTATCTTCATGTTGTTCAATTTTTCTTCTATATTATTCATTAGTCCTCCAAGTATCTAGAATCGGATTCTTTATTTCTTTTTTCATTTCAGAGATATGATCTCTGATTTGATTCAGTAACCTGTGAACTCTCACCTTAAGTGCTCCTTCAGATTTTTTGAATATTTCTGATAGTTCTTTGTACGAGAGTTTTTCGAAATATTTCAATGCCAACAAATTCTGATCTTCCATTGAAAATTGTTTCATAATTTTTTTTACTAATTCATAATCATTTGATATCTCAGGAACATCATCAAATTGCATATCGATATGTTTCCTCGCTGAAATTTTCAGTTCTCTGGCTTTTCTTCGGTAATGAGTGCTGATTTCATTGATTGCTATTCTATAAAGCCATGATGAAAAACCACAAGTGATTGAATCAAAAAATCTGAATTTTGTGAGGTTATTCATGGCATTGAAAAAAACATTGGAAACAATCTCATCTTTGTCTGAATCACTCTGAATCCGGTGATAAACAAAATTGTTTATCCGCGGATAATAATGCGTGAATAGTACAGCAAAATCTTTGACGTTGCTGGTAGCTTTTTTCACTAATTCAGATTCTGTTTTTTTATCCATTAATGCTCCAAAATGAGTTTTCCTAACTTCGTGTCCGTTTGTCTTTGAAAAGGAGAAAAAAATAAAAGTTACAGAATAATCCAAAAAAGATGCTTAAAAAATGACTTCACAATTTTGACTAGTAAAAAAAATTGACTTGAAAAAGTTTATATTAGATTAAGATATAAAAGGAAAATAGATGAATAATAGAGAGAATGTATTACATCAAATAAAAGAAGCAAAAATTGAAGGCAAAAAGATAGTTTTTACAAACGGCTGTTTTGATGTAATTCATGCGGGTCATGTTTTGTATCTGGCTGATGCAAAAGCTCAGGGAGATATACTCGTTGTTGGTTTGAATAGTGATTCTTCAGTTAAAAGATTAAAAGGTGAATCAAGACCGATAGTGCCGGCGACAGAACGAAAAATTGTATTGGAAAATCTAAAATCAGTAGATTATGTGATTGTGTTTGAAGAAGATACTCCATACGAGCTTATATCTGAGATAAAACCAGATGTTTTGGTTAAAGGCGGTGATTGGCAAATCAAAGATATTGTTGGGCATGATGTGGTATTATCGTACGGTGGAACTGTTGAGAGTCTGTTGTTTATTAATGGTTTATCCACTACAAACATTATTGAAAAAATCAAAAGAACATATATAAACTAATCCGAATCTGGAGAATACATGAACCCTGACGAAAAAAATGAAGATACAGGAATAGTGAAAGAGATCATTGGTGACTGCGCTGTAGTTGAGCTGCTTGTTAACTCATCATGTGAAAGTTGTGCAATGCACGGTTTATGTGGGGGCGCAAAAAAGGTTCCAATTCACAAGATAAAGAATGATTTTAATCTTAAACCCGGAGATAAAGTAGAACTAGAGATTTCTGCCGGGACAAAAGTGTTTTCTTCAGTCATACTTTTCCTATTACCGATTGTTTCAATGCTACTTTTTTATGCGATTGCCAAAGCTGTCGGATTTTCGGAAGATGTTTCAATTATTGTTTCATTCGCAGGGTTGCTTGCCAGTGGAATTGCTATTCGGTATATAGACAAAGCTTATCAAAATAAATTGAATATTAACATAGTGAGAAAAATCTCTGAATAGAATATCTTTGCAATAAATGGGGTATTAGAAATGAAAATCAGACTGAATGATATGGTTTTTTATGGATATCACGGAGTACACCCGGAAGAACGAACACTGGGACAAAGATTCATAGTAAATGTGGAAATTGCAACTGACTCTTCTGCAGATCAAAATATCAGAGATCTAGAAGATACTATTGACTATACAGCAGTTTATGCACTTATTAAAGAGATTATGGAAACTCAAAAGTTTCATCTTCTCGAGGTCTGTGCTAATACTATAATTGATACTTTGCTTGAAAGTTTTGATTCACTTCAACAGATAAAAGTCAGCATTGTCAAACCATCAGTTCCAATAAATGGACATTTGGCTTCAGTTGAGGTTGAGATGGAGAGAAATCGATGAATGTATTTTTAGGACTGGGTTCAAATATCGGAGATAAAAAGAAAAATCTGGATAGAGCAGTTTCGCTCTTGGGACAAGATCCTAAAATTGAAGTCTTGAAAAAGAGTTCATATATAGATACAAAACCTTATGGGAAGCTTGATCAACCCGATTTTCTTAATTGTGTTATCGAAATTAAAACAACGTATACACCACATGATTTGTTAAGTCGTTGTCTTTCCATTGAAAAAATTGTAGGAAGAACACAGGGTGAAAAATGGGGACCAAGAATAATTGATGTTGATATATTATTTTATAATAACAAGATCGTTAATACACTTAACCTTATTTTACCTCATCCGGAAGTTCATAAAAGAGAGTTTGCTTTACGTTCTTTGAAAGAAATTGCACCAAATTTCAAACACCCGATTCTCAAAACCAGGATGTTAGATTTGTATCGACTTGTAAAATCGAAAGATACCGATAAAGAAACTAACAAAGATTGAGGAATAAAAATGAATAATAACAGAGAGAAATCTGCAATAATTCTTGCCGCAGGAAAGGGAACCAGAATGAAATCTGATAAACCCAAGGTAGTGTTTCCGATTGCCGGCAAACCGATGATTGAAAGAGTTGTAAATACAGCATTGAAGTCAGACTGCAGCCGGTTAATTATTGTGGTTGGCTATAAAATGGATCAGGTGAAAAATGCAATTCCTGCCAATGAAAAAATCATTTATGCAGAGCAATATGAACAAAAGGGAACCGGACATGCGGTTATGGTAACTGAAGAAAATTTGCATGATTTTACCGGTGATGTCTTTATTCTCGCGGGAGATGTCCCATTACTGAGCAGCAATACGCTGAATCTTTTGCATGAACAGCATGTATTGACAAATGCTGATTGCACTGTTTTGACGGCAATTATTGAAGACGCCGGCAAGTATGGACGGATTGTAAGGGATAACAACAATCGATTCAGGAAGATTGTGGAATTCAAAGATGCCTCACCGGAAGAACTGTCAATACAGGAATATAATACAGGGATTTATTGTTTCAGAAAGGAATCTCTTTTTTCAGCATTAAAGGAAATCAATTGTAACAATATGCAGAATGAATATTATCTGACTGATACGTTAGAAATAATTTTGAAGAGAAACGGTATAATATCTACAATGGAACTGACTAGCTTAAAAGAAGCAGCTGGTATTAATTCACAATTGCAATTAGCAGAACTTGAAACTCAGTTGTATTTCGAAATCAAAGAAAAATTTATGAATAATGGAGTAGTTATAGAAAATCCGGTAAGTGTAATTATTGGAGAAGATGTATCAATTGGAAGAGACTCATTTATAAAATGCAATTCAATTATCAGGGGAGACAGTAAAATTGGGGAAAATACTATAATTGGTCCGAATTGTTTGATAGTAGATTCGGTTATAGAGGATAATTGTGAACTTCAGGGCTACAATATTGTGGTCGGAGCTAAAATCGAAGAGGGAACTGTACTTGAATACGACAAATCTTTTATCATAAGGTAGATGAAATATGCAGGTCATTTATTCACCCTGGCGTCTAAAATATATCCTCTCGGCAAAAGAAAAAGACTGCATCTTTTGTGTGAAACCAGCTGAAAAAAAGGATAAAGAACATTTTATTGTTGCCCGCAGCCAGATGTCTTTTGTAATTCTTAACTTATTTCCATATAACAATGGGCATATCATGGTGGTTCCCAATAAGCACATTGCAAGTTTGACGGATTTATCTCCGGAGGAATTAACTGATCTTTTTTCGTTGGTACGGGATAGTGAAATAATCCTGAGAAAAGTGTACAATCCCGAAGGAATTAATATCGGAATGAATCTGGGAAAGGCTGCAGGCGCCGGAATAGATGAACATCTTCATGTACATTTGGTGCCAAGATGGTCAGGGGATGTAAATTTTATGACATCAATAAACGCTGTAAGGGTAATTCCTGAAAGTTTTGAATCGGCATACGAGAAACTCTCCGTTGAGTATCGAAATCTGGGTTACTAAATCCAACTCAGAAATAAGAACTGATTGACATGGACGAGTCAAAAAAATATTTGTCTCCAAACTCAATAGTGCTATTTATCATATTGATAGTATTATCGTTAGCTTTGTATTTCTTGCTCGTTAATCTTAATCATGATGAAGAACAAAATGAGTTGTTGGATTTGACTGAAATTGGAAAACTAAAAGTCAAGGTCCTGAATGGATGCGGATATCCAGGCGTTGCACAAACAGTCACCCATATACTTATAGAGAGAGGAATTGATGTGATTTCATTAGGTAATGCAGACAAATTCATATATAAAAAAACAATTATAGTCAGAAAGAGACCTGATGAAGCAAAACTTAGATATCTTATGGACTTGACTGGGATTAAAAGACACATCAGTGCATACAGTGATATTGAGTTTGCGGATTTTTATCTGATTGTTGGTAACGATTACAAAACCTATTTTAAATAACGGAAGGGGTATGGAAACAATTACAAAAAAACTTGATCAAATGGTCATTGACTGGATCGAAGAAAAAAAAGCAGAACACATTGAAGTTATTGATGTCTCACAAAAATCACATTATACTGACTGTGTGATAGTCTGTACAGCCCAGGGTGAACTACATCTTAATGCGATTGCTGAACACGTAATTGCAGAAGCTAAAAAAACTGGTAAAATGATTCTGGGAAAAGAAGGACTGGAAGGCTCTAAGTGGGGATTGATCGACTTAGGAGAAGTAGTTTTGCATATTTTTGATGAAGAAAAGAGGAATTTCTATAAATTGGAAGATTTCCTTAATAAAGAATTAAAACGAGATTCTGAAGATTCAAATAAATAATGGATAAGAAAAATGATTAAAAACATCATCCTCAATGATCTGAAAGAGTGTACAAAAACTCTGGGATTTAGTGTTAATGATAAATTTGTGGTGGAGATCCCCAATAATCCACAACATGGTGATTACTCTAGTAATATCGCTCTTGTGAGTGCAAAAATGAATCAACTGTCACCAAGAGAAATGGCAGAGAAACTGATCGAAGAGATGACAAAGAAGAAAGAGTATCATTCTATAGAAATTGCCGGTCCCGGTTTTATTAATTTCAGAATGGCTGATTCAGTTATGAAAAAAGAACTAATCGATATCTATAGCGCAGGGAATAACTATGGCAAATCGAATTTCGGCAAAGGCAAAAAAGTCTTAATCGAATTTGTAAGCGCTAATCCTACCGGACCACTCAACGTTGTTAATGCCAGAGCAGCTGCTTATGGAGATTCTCTTTTCAGAATTATGACACATGTGGGCTTTGAAGCAAAAAGAGAATTCTATGTTAATGATGCAGGTAATCAGGTAGATATCCTGGCAGAATCTTTGGAACTGCGATACAGGGAACTACTGGGTGAAAATATCGGCGATTTTCCGGTGGAAGCATATCAGGGTGAGTATGTGACTGAAATAGCTATTCTGCTGAAAACTGTGGAAGGAACTAAGCTTGTTCACATGGCAGAAAAAGATCGTCTGGAAAAACTGAAAAGGTTTGCATTGGATGAGATTAACCGAATGCAGATGGAGAGTCTGGATAGATTTGATGTTGAGTTTGATAATTGGTTTTCTGAAAGAGCTCTCAGAGAAGAGGGTATTGTGGAAGAAGTCCTCAGTTATCTTTCTGAAGCAGGATGTACCTATGAAAAAGATGATGCCGTCTGGTTCTATTCAAGTAAGTTCGGTGACGAAAAGGATAGAGTACTTATGAAAGGTGATGGCTCAATCACTTACATTGTCCCGGATATTGCTTACCATCTGACTAAATATCAGCGGGGTTATGATGTCCTGATTGATGTATTGGGCCCTGATCACCATGGTTATGTCCCAAGACTGAAGGCAGCAATGAGAGCATTGAATTATGACGAAAACAAGTTGGAGATAGTTTTCCTACAGATGGTAAATCTCTTTGACAAAGGTGAAAAGGTTAAAATGTCTAAGAGAACCGGAAAGATTGTTACAATGGACGAGTTAATTGATGAAGTCGGTAAAGATGCTGCCCGTTATTTCTTCATAGATCGCAAACCGAGTGCACATCTTAATTTCGATCTTGATCTTGCAGTTCAGGAAAGTAGTGAGAATCCTGTATATTATTGCCAATATGCTCATGCCAGAATATCAAGCATCTTCAAAAAAGCCAAAAAAGCAAAGATAGATTTAAGCAATTTCAATGTAAAAGAACTGAAAAGATTGAAAACAGAGGAAGAACTTGCGTTGATAAAAATGATGATTCATTTTCCGGAAGTTCTGGTCGAAGCTGCCGAAAACAGAGAACCTCACAGATTAACTACTTTCACCTTGGAATTTGCCGGATTACTGCATAAATATTATACAAAGTGTACTATCCTAAATGAAAATTCTCAGGAACTCAGCAGAGCTCGTTTGTATCTCATTAAAACAGTTCAAACTGTTCTGCGAACTTCGCTTCACCTGATGGGTATTTCCGCTCCCGACTCAATGAAGAAAAAAGCTGCTGCTAAAACTAAGCAAAAACCCAAACGAACATCTACTAGAGCAGTATATTCTTACAGTAGTTTTGATGAAAATGAACCTTTTGATGATGAGTTACCTGCAAAGAAATCTAAAGAAAAAGATGGAGAGGAAGTAGAAAAACCCAAAAAACAAAAAGTTTCCAAAGCTCCCAAGGCTCCCAAACCTTTAAAAGAGAAACCAGTCAAGGAACCCAAGAAAGCAAAGAAAGAAGTTAAAAAAGAAAAAGAAGAAAAAGAAGAGAAAAAAACTAAACCGAAAAAAGAAAAAGTCGCTAAGAAACCGATAAAAAAAGAAACAAAGAAGAAAGAACGTATTAATGGCGTACCGGCAAAGAAAAGAGTAACTGTCAGAAAAAAGAAAGCATCAGACAAAGAATAATGATTCTTGATAATAATAATTCCCTTCAGGTTTATAAAATACTTTTAATGTCGGATACACATGGAAACAATAAATTTCTAAGAAAGTCTATAAAGAACGAAAATGACGTTGATGCGATCATTCATCTTGGTGATAGTTATGAAGATCTTTTATATAACGAAGACATATTGGACGACAAAGAAATCTTCTACGTGCCGGGATTTTTTGATTCCGGCTATATCCCTAATACTGTTGAACACGTTAAACTGATAAATATTATGGGGTGGAGATTTCTCATGTGTCATAGTCTGGAAGAGTGTATTGAAGAAAGAGAAAATGCAGATGTTATTTTCCACGGACACACTCACCGTGCCTCTATTTTTCAAAAAGATGATCGATACATAATAAATCCAGGACATTTAAAGAATGCTTACGACAGAGGTAATCAGGCCTCATATGCAGTAGTAGAAATCTTTGAAGATGTTATCAAAATCCATTGGAAAGAATTGGAGGGAAAGGAATTATCCTTCTCTGAGATCAAAAAAAAAGCGGAATCAGCTTAGTTGCTGTCTGAGAAAATGCAGGATATAGAAAATTATAGACAAATTTTACTGGCTTTTATCTCCCTTTTTGCGTTACTTATAGTGCTTTTTTTTCTGCGTTTTCGAAGGCGTAGAAAAAACACCTCTCAAAACTACAACCATCCCAGATTGAATCCAGAATTGGGTTTTTATTCAAGACTTGTTGATATTGAACTGAGAATATCAGATAAGGCAAGTGCTGCTGACGAATTGTCAGATTCCTATCTGAAATACATTGAGAGTAAATATGGTTCAATTCAAAATAGTACTGATATCTGCGATTGGATACTTTCTCATGAGACAGATAGAATCGTTGCTGAATACCTTACAATCACCAGTGAAAAGATAGAAACATTGAAACAAAAAAATGAAAAGGAAGTTATAAAATTTGTCAAAGACCTGAAACAGAATTTCAATAAAGGCAATTTAGATGTCTGGCTCAGGTCAGAGAATGCGGCGATGCCTGCAAATATTCAATCAAATAAAAATAATAGAGCGGAGGAATTATGAACATTGAAGAGATTAATCTGAAAGTTCTGGAAAAAAGCAAAATCATTGATGACATACTTTCAGAAGTTGGCAAAGTAATTGTAGGTCAGGAGTACATGATAAGAAGAATGCTTATTGGATTGCTGTCAAATGGTCATATTCTTCTGGAAGGTGTTCCCGGACTTGCTAAAACTCTGGCTGTAAGTACGCTTGCCAGTACTATAAAAGCAGATTTTAAAAGAATTCAGTTTACACCTGATCTGCTGCCGGCTGATTTGGTTGGGACACTTATATACAATCAGAAATCAGGAGAATTTACTCCTAAAAAAGGACCATTGTTTGCCAATTTTGTTTTGGCAGACGAGATTAACCGTGCTCCGGCAAAGGTGCAGTCCGCACTTCTGGAATCCATGCAGGAAAAACAGGTTACCATAGGAGATACTTCATATAAACTGCCGGAACCTTTTCTGGTTATGGCTACACAGAATCCGATTGAGCAGGAAGGAACTTATCCTTTACCTGAAGCTCAGGTTGACAGATTCATGCTTAAGCTGCAGGTAAAATATCCCACTCGTGAAGAGGAAAAAGTGATACTTAACCGTATGATCAGAGACGACAAGATTCAGGTGTCTCCTATTATAACTCCTGATCAGATAATTGCTATGAGAGAATTGGTTAAAGACATCTACATGGAACCAAAAATCCAGGAATATATTTTGGATCTTGTGTTTGCCACCAGAGAACCTGAAAAATTTAGAAATCTAAAAGATTTGAAAAATCTAATTGATTGCGGTGCTTCTCCCAGAGCGACAATAGCTCTTGCCAGAGCAGCTAAGGCAAATGCTTTTTTAGAGCATCGTGGTTACGTTACGCCGGATGACATTAAAACTGTAGGAAAAGATATCCTGAGACATAGAATTATTCTGACTTATGAAGCAGAAGCAGAACAGATTGATCAGGAAGTAATTGTTACAAAACTTTTCGATGAAATCGAAGTCCCATAAAATTACTCAAAAATAGAAATAGATATGGAAACAGCTGAGATAATTAAAAGAATCAGGAAAATTGAGATCTCTACCAAAAATCTCGTGAGTGAGATTTTCTCAGGAGAATACCACAGTTTGTTTAAAGGTCAAGGATTGGAATTCTCCGAGGTCCGGGAATATCAGGAGGGAGACAGTTTTCGTCAGATAGATTGGAATGTTTCTGCCAGAATGGGGATGCCTTACATTAAAAAATTCGAGGAAACAAGAGAACTAAATGTGATTTTTCTGGTCGATGGAAGTGCTTCTACCGTTTTCGGAACCCGTAGTTATCTGAAATCAGAATATATCACTGAAGTTACAGCGGTGCTCTCATTCTCTGCGTTGTCCAATAACGATAAAGTGGGATTATTACTTTTTACTGATGAGGTCGAAAAATATATTCCTCCGCGAAAAGGAAAGAAGAGTGCTTTACGTATTTTGAGAGATATACTTTATTTTGAACCGAAAAGCAATTCCACTGATTTAAGATCAGCTGTTGAATATATCTATAGATTGCTTAATAAGAAAAGTATTATCTTCATAGTTTCTGATTTTCTCGATGAAGGATATGATGATTCATTGAAAATTCTGGCAAAACGACACGATGTGATTGCATTAAGAATTCTGGATAAAGCAGATCTGGAGCTTCCTGCATCAGGTTTGATATCGGTAAAGGATCCTGAATCATGCAATATTATGACGGTGAATTCATCTTCCAGAATAATCAGAGACCGTTACAGGAAGTTGGTAAATAAGCAGGAAGCCGATATTGTGCAGAGATTTAAAAAAATGAAAATAGATCTAATTAATCTTAGAACCGACCAGCAATATGCTACTGAACTTATAAAATTCTTCAAGTCAAGGATCAAAAGAAAAAGATGAGAATGGAAAGAAAATTAATAATTTGCGTAATAATGACACTTTTGTTCATTCCCTATTATGCCAAAGATTTCGACTATAAAGTAAACAAACCGGGAGAATTGTTCATTGGAACTCCTTTTAATATCACGGTTGATATTTTTACAGCTGAAGGAGACAGTATTTTTGCTCCCGAGATGGATACTCTGGATATTTTTATCGTGTTGGATATTACTCAGGGGAAAGAGATTATTGAAAACCGCGAATTGAACAGAGTAAATATAAAAGTTGCTCCGTTTGATGCCGGTGAACACACTTTTCCTGAGTTGGAATTTACTGTAAAATCTGGCAGCAAGCTTACTGTACACAAAACAAACTCTTTTCAGGTGTTTGTGAAAAGCGTATTACCTAATGAAGAACAAGGGCAAGAACCTGAGTTAAGAGATATTTCCGGTCCTCTTGATGTATCTCTGAAATGGTATGATTACTTAATGCCTATCATGGTTTTACTGATTTTGATACTGGTAATTTTCTTGTTATTGAGATATTTAAGAAAACCTGCAGTAAAGAATGATGAATCTTTCCAGGAACCTGTAGATATGCGTCCTGCTTATATTATTGCCCTTGAACTGCTGGCTGAACTTGAACAGAAAGAATATCTGGGAAGAAAAGAATATCTTCAACTTTTTTTCGGATTGTCTTACATCCTCAGAGTATTTATAGAAAAACAATATGGAATCAATGCTGTTGAAATGACTACAAGTGAAATTCGTAGAAATTTGATATTGGAAAACCATCTGGAAAAGAATGAGATTATGAAAAATTTACAAGAAGCGGATCGGGTTAAGTTCGCAAAGTACATACCTACCCATGAAAAATCAAATGAAGCTCTTGTATGGCTGAAGCGATTTCTGAAATCTTATGAACAGCGTTATCAGGAGACAAGAACTGATGAAAAGAATGAGAAATGATTCAGATAACAGTTTAATCAGTTTTCTTATAGTGTCAGCAGGAGGGGATATATGATGGAATTTGTAAATCCTGGCTGGTTATGGTCACTGTTCATTCTCTTGCCTATAGCAATCATAGATATCTATTACAGGAGAAAGAAAACCCCTCGAATTTTTTTTAGTAGATTTTCTTTGCTTAAGGAAGCAGCCGGTAGAAATTCCTTTCTGGTTTATATCCCGTTAATTATTAGATTGCTAATAATGGCTTCATTGATTATATCATTGGCTCGTCCCAGGATATCCAATAAAATGGAAATTGTAACGGGCGAAGGAATTGATATCATAATTGCTCTGGATATAAGTGGAAGTATGCAGGCAATCGATTTCAAGCCTGTCAACAGGATGGAAGCTGCAAAAAAAGCAGCAATAAATTTTATTGAGAAACGAAAGAATGATAGAATCGGAATTGTTACTTATGCTGACAATGCTTTCACTCAAGCGCCATTGACCCTTGATTATAATATTCTTATGCAGCTTACTGAGTCTATTGATGTAGATATGAAATCTCAGGGAACTGCTATAGGAATGGGATTGGCAATGTCTGTTGCAAGACTGAAAGATTCAAAATCTGAGACTAAAGTCGTAATTTTGCTTACTGATGGAATAAATAACGCAGGACAGATTGATCCATTTGCAGCGGCTGATCTGGCAGAGACTTTTGGAGTGAGGGTTTACACCATAGGAGTTGGACAAAAGGGATTGGTAGACTACCCTGTAATAGACACATACACCGGCAAGACTGTCTACAGAAAAATGCAGTCCGAAGTTGATGTGGAACTTCTAAACAAGATTGCTGAAAGGACAGGAACAGAAAGAGTCAGGATGGCTCATGACAATACCCAGTTATCCGCAATTTTCGATGAAATAGATCAACTGGAAAAAACTGAGTATAAAATTGATCACTATTACAAGTATAATGAACTTTTTCAATACTTTCTCTACTTTGCTAGTATTTTGTTAGCTGTTGATATTATGTACAAACTTTTTTGGAGAAAGGAGATACCTTGATGATTACATCATTATATATTCTATTAAGGAGTTATCATGAGATGGGGTAATCCTCAGTTATTATTTCTTTTAATAATTATTCCTTTATTGCTTTTAACTATTTTCTGGACAAAAAACAGAAGAAAGAAACGTATTGAGAAATTTGCTGACAGAAGATTTTTTGA
Organism: Candidatus Cloacimonadota bacterium; assembly: GCA_028690365.1. Lineage (GTDB taxonomy): Bacteria > Cloacimonadota > Cloacimonadia > Cloacimonadales > JAQVBK01 > JAQVBK01. The sequence continues at coordinate 2,019 of JAQVBK010000010.1, read as the reverse complement.
TTTCTTTACGCAAGAATTTCATTCATTCTATTGGGAATTAAAAGCAGTTCTCTTAGTCATTGCATTGGCTTTCTTAATTATTGCGATTTCATTACCTCAATGGAATAAAGAAATACAGATGGTAAAAAAAGAAGGGATTGATATTGTCGTTTGTATAGATGTGTCTAAGAGTATGGATGCTCAAGATATAAGACCAAGCCGAATCGAAAGGGCCAAAGATCAGATAAGCTTATTTATTGATCAATTGAAAGGAGATAGAATAGCATTGGTAGCTTTTGCCGGTAGAAGTTTTGTTTCCTGTCCGTTAACAGATGATTATGGTGCTGCAAAACTGTTTCTGAATCTTCTGGATACTGAGAGTGCCGGCTATTATGGGACTAATATTGGAGATGCTTTGCAGGAATCTGTAAGTCTATTCAGAGAATCTCAGAAGTATAAAATTATTGTACTGATAAGTGATGGAGAAGATTTGGAAAGTAAATCTATTGAAGTTGCACAGGAAATAAGCAAGCAGGGAGTAGTTATATATGCTTTGGGCGTAGGTTCTCCGGAAGGGAGTACTATCCCGTTAGTTAATCAACAAGGAAATGTTGAGTATGCAAAAGATGAAAATGGGAACATCATATTATCAAAATTAGATGTCGTTACTTTATCAAAATTGGCATCTGCAGGCAACGGAAAATTCTATTCAGTTACTCCCCAACAATCAGAAATATTTGAAATTATGAAAGATATCAATAGTATTGAAAGAGAAAAAATAGATTCCAGGGAATTTGTTCGATATAAAGAGCAGTATCGTTATTTTTCTTTAATTGCTCTAATTCTTATCATTTTGGAAAGTCTGATTTATTACAAACGAAACGTAAAATTTAAACGAAATATAGAATTTCAAGAATAAGCCTGAGGTCAAAATGAAAAATACTATAATAATGCTATTCATATCCATTTTTAGTCTTCTTTCAACTAATTTGCTTACTTTTTCCTTCAATTATGACATGTCTTCTTTGAATCGCAAAGGTTTAAAAGCATGGCAAAAAGAAAATCATGAAGTGGCAAAATCTTACTTTGAGGAGAATGCTATTAATCATCCCCAAGATGGAAGATTACATTACAATTTAGGAAGTGCATTATATAAAAACGAAGAGTATGATGTGGCAGAAGAAGAATTTGAGAGAGCTCTCAGAGATAACAAATTTCAAAACAAATCTGAAGCTTATCAAAATCTGGGAAATATTCATTCTAATAAACAAGATTACAAAAAAGCTCTGGAGAATTACAGATCAGCTCTTATTGAAAATCCTCAAAATATTGATGCGAGACATAACTACGAATTGACTTCACAACTGTTACAGAGACAGCAGCAGCAACAGCAGCAGCAACAAAACCAGGATGGCGAGAAAGAAGAGAAAGAGCAACAACAGCAGCAGCAACAAAAAGGTGAAGAAAAGAAAAACGAAGAGAAAGAAGAAGAACAGAAAGAGCAACAGCCTCAACAGGACGAGAATAAAGATGAAAATAATCAAGATGAGGATAAAGCAGAACCGGAAATGAAGGATTCTGAACAGGATAAATCAAAGGAAGAAAAGGAAGATATATTAAGGGCAATTATCGAAAAAGAAAAAGAAGACAGGCAAAAGGAAAAAGAAGAACTTAGAGTTAGACCCAAATCAGGACGCTATTGGTAACACTTGATCTATCAGGGAGTGGAGAGTGAAGAAGTATTGTATTGTAATCTTATTAAGTCTGATTTCAAGTCTGATATATGCTCAGATTGAAGTGGACGCCTATGTAAACAAAACCAAGATTGGTATTCAGGATACTTTCGAATATGTATTAGAGATTTCAGGTGAATCTGGAAGCAATTTCAAATTCGATTTCCCTGAGTTTGAGAATATCATTGCGCACAGAGTCATTCAGCATGATTTTGACACTTCACCAATTGATGGTGATGATGGACTGGGAATGGTGATTGATTGTGATGAACAATTAGCTAAAAAATTCAAAAAGTATGTAGATAGC
>JAQVBK010000195.1 GCA_028690365.1 Candidatus Cloacimonadota bacterium | reverse complement strand
ACAGTTCGCTATAAATCAGGTGAAGGACTTACAGGATGGGTTCTAAAACATAAGGAAAAATTACTGATTCAAAACCTTGATGAACAGACTGATGAATCTTTAAAAAAGAAATTCGGAAGTGACATAAATTGGAAAAGTAAATTTGTTGAAGGAGAAACTAAAAAAGCTAAATCATTTATTGCAGTTCCAATAATGTCCAAAAACAGAAAATTTTATGGAGTACTAAGATCTTCAGCAGTTGATACAAACTTTACATACAATCAGTTGGAAATATTCACAAATATTGCCGATTATATTGGAATTGCAATTGAAAACAGTTATCTGTATCTCAAGGAACATAAAAAAGCTGATTATTTCAAACTCCTTACTGAATTCGGTACAAAGTTGCATTCACATTATCGTTTAGACGATTTAATCAAGTTTGTTGCACAGGAAGTTGCAATGACATTCTCGGCAGAAACCTGCGAGATTTATCTCAGAGACGAGAAAAATCCGAATATATTAATACTCAGAGCAGGTTACGGAATTCCTCAAGAATTGATTAATTCGGCTACTCATTTTATCGGGGAAGGTTTGACAGGAACTATTGTAAAAGAAAATAGAATAATAAGATTGAAAAATGTTTTAAATTATCCAAAATACAAGGGTAAATATCGTTCCAGAATGAAAGAGAATCTAAAATACGGAGACAGATTGGCTTTTCTCGGAATACCCATCGTTGTAAAAACAGATGTGATAGGATGTATTAAACTTTATAATAAAATTCCAAGATTCAGTTCCAGTGAAACTTACTTTACTACAGATGATGAAAACTATCTGGATATTCTTGTATATATGTTATCAATTGCTATTGAAAACCTTCAATACCTGAGCAGTATGCAAACTTCTGCTATACAGATTATTAAGACTCAGAGACTAACTGCGTTGGGTACTATGGCGATGCGTCTTCCTAATGAGATTACAAATTCTCTGACTACTGCTCATCTTGCGGTAAAAAATCTTCAGAAGAAAATTGTAAAAGGTTGTGCTAATTTCGATAGTTCTGAACTATCTGAAAAGCTGGGTCTGATTGATTCCAGTCTCAAAGAAGCGGCTGATGGCGTTAAAACTCTACAGGAGTTTTCGACAAAAGCCGGTTTCCTTAAAATTAAAAAAACGTTTCAGGAAATTATAGATGAAGCACTTCTCTATTTAAGTGACGAAATTCTTCACAAGAAAATTAATATTTACAGAGACAGAACAAAAGAGATTGAAATACCTGAAATACTGGTAGAACCAAATGAAATGATTGAAGTAGTTATTAATCTTTTGATAATTGCAATTAGTCCGTTGAAGCATTACAAGAGTCACTTATTTATGGATTTATCAATCATCGAAAATTGTTGCCTGTACATGGAAATCCACTCTGTAGACAATCTATCTGAGGTTGTTTTTGAAAATTCGCAAAAGAATCTGGGAGATAACGAAGACATAGTGACACCTCAACAATTCATGTTTAATGTATCTGAGGAAATAATCTCCAATAACTACAAAGGTAAAATTATCAGTACTGCCCTTAATGACGGAATGCTGATAACCGTTACAATTCCGCTTAATTGAGAGGATATATGTTTGATTCAGATATACTTATGATTGATGACAGTGAATCTTTCTGTGAAACTGTAATTGATTTAATTCAGGAAGAGAGAGGCTGGGGGATAGAATATGTTTTAAATGGAGAATTAGCCTTGCAAAGACTTTCTGAGAAAACTTATAAAGTCATTCTTCTTGATTTGAAAATGCCGGGAATGAGTGGATTGGAGTTACTTTCGAAATTAATTGAAAAAGATATGATAGCAAAAAATTACATAATTGTCCTAACTGGTGAAATTACGATAGAAAATGCTGTCAATTCACTCCAATTTGGAGCTAGAGACTTTGTCCAGAAACCTAGTATTGTAGAATTTCCGGAGAATTTTTTCAAGACAATAGTAAAAGGTTTTGTATGGCAGGACGAAGCTGTAATAAATGAGAAATTAAAACAGGAAAAAAAGCGAGCAATAGAAGATTCGCAACTGATTGTAAAGAGTGTAGGGCATGATATGTCGGGAAGCTATTACGGATCATTAATGCTGCGTTTACAAATGTTGATAAAAAAAATCAGCAAAATTGATGAGATAATAGAGAACAATATTAGACCTATTCTCAAAGATATTAGTGATGAAGATGAATTATACAAGTTGAAAGAGGAAATCGAGAGCATTGTGGTTATTGCCAAGAACGGTATTGAGAGAGGGCAGGGAATTATAGAACTTATGCATTTTTTCAAAGAGCTGGGTGATAAGCTGAAACATTTGGGTAATGCAATTTCAATTGAAAAAAAACATGAAAAAGTTGTTAATCTCAATTCTTTGGTGCATAGCGCTATGCATGTTTTTGCAGATTCCAGAGCTTTAGAAAACCCTGAAGTTGTTATAGTGGAGGAGTACTATCAGGGAGAACTTCCCATATTGGTATCTGAAGAAGATTTGTTGAGAGTTTTTCTGAATCTTATAGAAAATGCTTACAAAGCAATGGATTCAAAAGGATTCCTGACCCTTAAAACGAAAAAAATGGAAAACAAAGCAATTGCAATTGTATCAGATACAGGCTGCGGAATTCCAAAAGATAAAATTGAAAAAATTTGGCGACCTGACTTTACAAATTGGAAAAACGCAACAGGAACCGGACTAGGCTTGATGATATGCCGAAAGGTTATTGAAAATTCCTCTGCGACTATCACAGTAAAAAGTGAAGTTGATGTGGGAACTGAATTCATTCTGGAGTTTGATTTAGCTAAAGAATAAATTTCTGATAATAAAAAAAAGGAGACGGTATGAAAAAACAAATTCTGGTAGTTGACGACAAAAGGTTTCTTAGAGAAACACTCATTGATTATCTTGGAGAAGAATATGACATCATCGAAGCTGAAACCGGTGAGATAGCATTAGAAAAATATCGTGACCTTAATATTGATTTGGTGCTGCTGGATGTGAATCTCCCCGGAATTAATGGCATAAAAACTCTACAGATGATGAAAAAAATCAAGAAGGATATACCTGTAATTGGACTTACCGGGGAACTTACAATAGAAATAAGAAACCAATTAATCAATGCAGGGTGTTTTGATATTCAAACAAAATCTGCAATATATGAGAAACTTCTCTCTACAATAGATTCTGCAATCAAAGGAGAGCAGGTATCTGCAACAGAAACAGAAGAAGTGGATTATGAAAAAATTGCTGAAGAATTGATGAACAACGAACGTTGGGAAGAATCAGCAATCTATCTGAAAGAAGCTGGTTTTGAAAAAGAAATACTCAGAGATTATCAAAAAGCTCTTGAATTGTTTGAAGAATCTGCCAGACGTTTTGTTAGAGCTGGACGAAAAACTAAATCTATTGAAATTGAAGGACTTATTGCTGATTTAAAAAAGAGACATAATCTATAAAAAGACAAATGAAGCGAAGAGCTTCGGAGCATACATGAAGGTCATTACAAAGGAAAATATGCAGACAACCGGATCTGTAATGGAGATGATTAAAGAAGAAATGAGGCGAAAACACATTGGCGTACTCATTGTTATCAGTGATCAGGTTGATGCAGTAAGGGATTTTGCCGGTGAAGAGTATTTGACAATTCTGGCAGTTAACTATAGTTCTTCCGAAATCTCTGAAAAAAATGACCTGAGTGTTATGGAATCGGAAAATATCAAAATTCTTCCGGAATATAACATTCTGAAAAAAAAAGATCCATATATTAGCATGATTTCGAAGAGAAATATGTTTTCTTCAGAGATACTACTTAATTCAATAAGGATGTATGGTAAATCAGTCAGAGAATGTATAAGTGCTGCTACATGCGCAGTAGAGAAAGGAATAATTGACAATAACACTATGACTATTTGTGTTTCAATAATTGATGGATTTCCCAATACAATTGTTGTTGTAAAAGCAAAAGGGCTAAATGACATCCTTAGAACAGAAATTGAGATTCTTTGCCAAATAGAGACAACGGTCGATCAAGACAAGAAAAGTCAGTACAGGAGAAATGATGAGGAAAATTAGTATTCTCTCAGAAATTGATAAAATCGCAGATTTCATTAAAAGAAAGTTTTCTGAAACCGGTCGTATAAAAGCAATCATAGGATTATCCGGTGGGATTGATTCTGCTGTTTCTGCAGCACTTTGCGTTAAAGCTTTGGGTAAGGAAAATGTTTTTGGGCTAATGATGCCTTATAAGAAAAGCAGTAAAGAGAGTTTAAAAGATGCAATAGCAGTTAAAGATTTTCTTAGGATTGAAACTCAACAAATAGATATTTCACCAATGATTGATGCTTATTTTGATAATTACGAACCTCAGGCAGATTTGTTGAGGCGAGGAAACAGAATGGCAAGAGAAAGAATGTGTATCTTATTCGACTATTCAGCTAAGCTGAATGGATTGGTAGTAGGAACGGGAAATAAAACTGAGATATTAATTGGGTATTTTACACAGCATGGTGACGGCGCATGTGCTTTCGAACCAATAGGAAATCTATATAAAACAGAGGTGAGGCAGGCAGCTAAGATATTGGGATTACCCTCAGTAGTTATAGAAAAAAAACCTACTGCAGATTTGTGGAACGGTCAAACTGATGAAGATGAGATTGGTTTAAGTTATGACCTCTTAGATGACATTCTCTTCGACATGGTTGAAGATAAAAGAGATGAGAAATCTCTGCTATCAAAATATAAAATGAATGATATAAATAGGGTGAGAAAACTCTATGAGCGTTCTGCTTTCAAAAGAGAATTGCCTGAAATACCTGCTCTGAGCAGTTTTAAATAAACGGAGGGGAGTTGCTTAGTTTTTTTGTAAACAACAGATGTCCGATTTGCAAAGAATACAGGGAGATGAGATTTTGCCTGAAGTATAATAAAAAAATATGCTGGCACTGTTGTAATGAAAACCGTGTTCACAAGAATTGTTCTGAATTGTGTGACTATTCAATAAAAAGTTCAGAAACAACTTTTTCAAGTAAGACCAGAGTTGATTCTACTATTGAGTGGTTGGATTTATTGAAACGTCAATTTGATTTGTGGATTGATCTTCCCGAGAAGAAATTTGGAAATAAAACTCCAAGAGAAATGAGTAATTCCGATACGTTTAAACAGGAATTAGATGAATATTTTCACGAATTAGAAAAATATAGTTTCCTTCCATTGAATAGTTTCAGAAAGAAATTGAATCTCGGTGAAAAGAAATATAATGATGAAATCTATCCTGAGCTTATTAGCGATTATTTTTTGGAATCCGTGATTGTTCAGGAATGGGAAAGGACTACTGGATTCTTCTCTAAAAACAGGTATAAAGATGATAAATTTAAAGAAAATCTAAAGAAAAGACTGTCTGAAAGTAAATTGCTAAAATCTGTGAAAAGTTATTCCATTATTAGTTCCGGAGTAAATGAGAACAGAGATATCTCTTTTGTGTTTTATGAGATAAATGGAAAAAAAGACTTATCTGTTTTCTTATCAAGAGAAAATTATGAATGGGTTATTATCTCAATTATTGCTGGGATTCCTGAATTATACAATTCTTCGGCTGCAGTTTTTCATGAGACTGGTAGAATTATCTCACAGGGTGAATTTGGAAAAGCATGGGATAAGTTAAAGAAGTATTCGGAGATATATCTTAATTCATCTGACCTATACTATTATTGGGGAATGTATTACTTATTGCAAAATAAGGTTGATAAAGCTCAGCCTTATTTTTTCAATTCTTATGAAATCGATTCTTCATTCATTGAATCATATTATTACTATGGATTGTGCTGTCAGCTTATAAAAAATAATACAGAGGCCGAAAATATCTACAGAGAAATAATGAATATTAGATCCGATGACGAAAAGATTATGAATAATCTCGCTGCGATTTTGATAGACAAAGGTGATATAGCTGAAGCTAGAAAAATTTTAAAAGATGCATTGGAAGTTAATCCGACATTTGAGCCTGCTTTAAAAAACATGGAAAGAATAAATGGCTTACAAAGCTGAATATATGAAAATGGCTGTTAAAACAGCGGAAAAGTCCAGAGGGATAAGTTCCCCTAATCCATTTGTTGGAGCTGTTATAGTTAAAAATGACACAGTGGTAGGAAAAGGTTCTTCATGCGAATCCGGTAAAGATCATGCAGAGATCGTTGCAATCAAAATGGGCGGAGAGAACTGCAAAGGTGCAGATATGTATGTTACTTTAGAACCATGT
>JAQVBK010000194.1 GCA_028690365.1 Candidatus Cloacimonadota bacterium | reverse complement strand
TGCAGCCAGCAACTCCAAGGATGTTTCCTTGTTTGCTGAGAAAATTGGACAAGATACTGAAAATATCAACCGACATATCACCGAAGCTGGAGCCGGCATAAATGAAATAGCCCGGAATTCTTCTGAGACTTCAATCGCTGCCGATGCGGTAGCTAGAAATTCTGAAGAGGTGAGTACCGGAGTTGACGACATCGCCCGAAACACAAACGAAATCACTCATGGGGTAACAGAAATATCCAACAACCTGAGCGGAGTTACAATTGCTGCTCAGGAAACTGCAAGGGGTGCAGAAAACCTGAAATCATCATCAGAAGGATTAAACAAACTGGCGGTCAGTATTAAAAATCTGGTAGATCAGTTTAAAGTATAAACAAAAAATATCACATAGAAATTTGCATAACAAAGGCTTCGGTTTTCCGAAGCCTTTGTAATAGCTTATAATTCAATATAGCACTTATTCTATCAATCCAATAGTTTCATAAGATTTATTGCAGTAAGCTTTTCTTCTGTTAATTGTTTTTCAATGTTTAACAATGCCTTAACCACAGTCTCGTCAAATTGGGTCCCGATATTTTTGGTAATCTCCTCCAGGGCGTATTTTTTAGTTCCTGCATCACGATATGGTCTTTTAGAAGTTATAGCATCGTAAGTATCAGCCACGCTGACAATTCTGGCAAGCAACGAAATTTGTTCTCCCTTTAAACCTGACGGATAGCCGGTTCCATCGAATTTTTCATGGTGTTGTGTAACAATATTCTGGATTGTTTCACTCATATGAATCGGTCTTAAAATATCTGAACCTATATCAGGATGTTTTTTTATGACATCAAATTCATAGTCTTCGAGTCTATCCGGTTTATTGAGAATGTTGTGGTCTATTCCTATCTTCCCGATATCGTGCATAACTGAGCCCAGTCTTAACATTTTCAGATCACTGAGCGGTATTCCTAATTCTCTGGCAATCAACAAACTGATGATTGTAACTCTTTCAGAATGTCCACGGGTATACTTGTCGCTTGCTTCCAGAGCATTTACCATTGCCAGAATTGATGAAATCACATGCCCTTCAAGTTGCTTGTTGGAATCAGCTAGTTGTTGAGTTCGCTTTATTACCATTATCTCCAGATTTTTTTGATAATCAGCAATTTCCATCATAAGTTTTCTTTTTTGAACAGCTTTCTGTACGGAGAATAATAATTCCAACATTCTAAATGGTTTTTTTATAAAATCATAAGCCCCAAACTTTATTGAAGAAATAATGTCCTCCAGATCATTTGAGCCGGACATCATTATTACCGGTAGATCTGAATCAAATTTTTTGATAGTTTGTAAGACATCTATTCCATTTACTGACGGCATGTTAATATCAGTAATCACTGTGTCAAAATTTTGTTCAATCAGCAAGTTATCAATATCCCTGGCTGAATCAACCGCAACTACACCATAATATGCATTTGTAAGAAAGGTAGATACCAGTGTCAAAACAGCTTTGTCATCATCTATTATCAGGACATTTCCTTCATTACTTGTGTGTTCGTTCATGATTACCTGTTTAGTCTGTGATAATTTTCTTTAAAACCTTTTCTAGTTCTTCCTTTGAAATATCTGCATTCTGTTTACTACAGATTTCTCCGTCAATTTCCTGCTCCAGAGTAATTTTCAGCATTCTTTTATCAAGGTTTCTATTCTTTCCTGTATACCGTTTCTCCAAGATAGAAACAATGATGACTCCGCTCAGAATAATCGTCCAGTTTATATATACCCACATCATAAAAATTGGCAGAGCAGAAATAACGCCGTAAACTACCTGGATATTAGTAAGATTGTTTATGTAGTAATTGAAACCATATTTCACTATGAACCAGACTATTGAGGATATTGCTGCGGCAGTTGCAATGGAAGTACGTTTTATTCTGATTGTGGGAACAAAGAGATAAAAAAGCAATATCAGTATGAAAAGAAGTAGAAAGGGAATTACGTACGCACTGATGACTCCAAGAAATTTCAGTTTAAAAAGATTGGAAAACAGCGGAAGCGAAGCGGATGAAAAAAGAATGAGAGTAATGATAAAACCAAATGCTATCATTCCAAGAAATTTCATCAGGTTAAAGATAATGTCTTTTTTTCTCAATTCATGCACATTGAGAATACTATCGAAGGCATCGTTAATGATTCTGAATAAGCCGAATGAAGTTACCAACAAAATCACAAAATTTATCAGATTGATTGAACCCTTCTGGTTCATCATTTCATCTATATAGAGACGAATTTGTTCTGCAGAACTAGGCAGAAATAAATCTATAAAACTCTCTTTGATAGTACTTCCCTGGATAAAAGGAATTTCAGGGAGCAAGAAAAGCAGAAAAAGTCCAAACGGGATAAATCCCATAAGAGTAACAAATGTCAGTGCTGAAGCTTCTTTAAAGACTTTTTTTTCACTGTAAATTCTTTCAAATATCAATAGGTTACGGTAAAGAATAAGAAATCTCCGTTTAAAAATTGTAAACAGACCTCTTTTACTCATAACGTAATGCCTTTACCGGATCCATTCTGCTGGCGTTCAGAGCGGGAATTATCCCAAACAACATACCCACACCTGATGCAACAAGAATTGAAAAGATAATTATATTAACATTGATCTGCAGATTCATATCCATGAAGTTGCCAACATAATTTAGAATCGAAGTTCCCAGCAGAACTCCCAATATTCCACCTGAAGAAGTAGCCAAAACTGTTTGAATCAGAAATTGTAGAAAAATATCACGTTTTCTGGCTCCCACTGCAATTCTGACCCCTATCTCTCTGGTTCTCTCTTTCACTGTTGCCAACATTATATTCATAATCACAATTCCACCCACAAAAAGGGAAATTGTGCTTATCATCGAGAAAACAATTCTAAAAGTCATTGTGTCTTTTTCCATATTTTCAGCCCGACTTTTAGATGACTCTACATCAAAAACGGGATGTCCTCTGGTGAGATTCATTATTATGTTCTCGAGTTCATCCCTCAAGGTTTCAGTATTCTCCAGTGAAGCCGATTTTACATCAAAAGAATATATCCTGTCTTCGGTAGAAAATCTTTTTACTATGGTGCTGATAGGCATAAATGACCTGTAATTCAGATAATCCAGAATATTCTCATTCCCTATATCGTTTCCCTTGAAATAGCGATGTTTCATTACTCCAATTACCTTCATACGTATATTGTTAATACTGATATAATTACCAACTGCTTTTTTATTCCCGAATAACTGCTTCTTTACGTGGGAACCAATTACAATAACACTGTTTGCTTCTTTTACATCGTAATCGGTGAAAAATCTACCTTCTTCAACATCCCATTCCTCGATTCCTGTAAAATCCGGTAAAACGCCGTTCACTGAACCACTGTAAATTTCTTTCTCATAATTCATGCTGAAATACTGCCACAAGACAGGATTGAAAAGCCTTGCCTGAGGTAAAAGATTTTTTATGTAAAGAACGTCCTTAATGGTAAAATAATTCTTAACATTTTCTTTGGATTCGTATTGCCAGTTTCTGTAAACGGAAATCTTCGATAAACCGCCTCTTTCCTGCAACCATGCAATTGATTGTTCATTTATCGCTTTCATCAGTGAAAGAACTACAATTATAGACATGGTACCGAGAACAATTCCCAGAATTGTTATAAAGCTTCTCACTTTGCGGGACCAGAAATCTGAAAATCCCACCGCTACGTTTTCTTTTATTGAGATTCCCATAAATAACCTGTCAGACTATTAGTCCGTCTTTGATGTTTATTATTCTGTCAGCCTTATTTGCCACAAATGAATCATGAGTTACTACAATAATTGTGTTACCCTGTTTGTGCAGTTCAGTGAAAATCGTCATGATATCTCCGCCCGACTGTGAATCAAGATTACCGGTAGGTTCATCTGCCAGAATAATGGAAGGATTGTTTACAATCGCCCGGGCTATAGCAACCCGCTGTCTTTGACCACCTGATAATTCGGATGGTCTGTGTTTGATTCTTTCACCAAGACCTACTGATCCCAATACGTCGATGCTGCGTTTCTTACGCTTCGAAGTTCCATAACCGGCATACATAAGAGGAAGTTCAACATTTTTCTGAATATTCAAATGGGGAAGCAGATTGAAAGTCTGGAAAACAAACCCGATTTTGCTGTTTCTTATTGATGCTAATTTCGCTTTTTTCAGACTGCTTACCTCTTCTCCGTCCAGATAATAAGTCCCCGAAGTTGACGTATCAAGACATCCTATGATGTGCATAAGTGTAGATTTTCCTGAACCTGACGGCCCCATAATTGCCACAAATTCACCTTTTTTTATATCAATATCGACTCCATTGAGGGCATTGACTTTCGACTTTCCCATCACATATACTTTTTTTAACTGATTAGTACTGATAATACTTTCCATTTCACCTCAATTATTTGTTTCTTTTTTTCCCAACCACAGAAAGATTTTTAGAGATTTTTTTACTAAAATAAAGATTCTTGTACAAACTCTGGGAAAAAGCATCCTGTTTTTCTGGCAGTTTGATTTTTCCGTTTTCATCTTCGTAAGCTTCAATTTTATCTCTTAGTTCAAACAAGAACTTCTTTGCATTATTTGAAGATAATATTATAAAATTATTCTCAATTTCGATAATAAACTCACCAAAATTATTGTATACTTTCATTCATTTTTCCTTTTTTTACTTCAATGTTAACTAACAATTATTTGCGAATTCAGATGTCAACACAAAAAGCTTATGTATATGAACTTTTGGTAATCCGCTTGTTGATGTTGACGGAGAGGGTAAGAACGCGATATCTGAATTTATTCCGTGATTTGTTAAATCTATAATACCCCATACAAACAAAAAAGCCTTCTAAAAGAAGGCTTTAGTTCAGCTATTTCAGCAATAGCATTTTATTTACAAATGTCTGATTATTGGTTTTGATTTTATAGAGATATACGCCCGATGTTACAGTTTTTCCGTTATCGTCAGTACCATTCCATAATACAGAATGTGTTCCCTTCTTTAGTCTGTCATTAATCAATGTTTTTACTCGTTGTCCTTTAATGTTGTAGACATTCATCTCAACATTTAAGTCGAAAGCAATCGAGAAAACAATAGTAGTTGAAGGATTAAACGGATTTGGGTAATTACCATAAAGTTGAGTTGTATATTCAGGAGTTTGATACTCTTCGCTACTTTCAAGTAACTTTCTTATTAACACTTCTCTATCCGAATAATACTTTTCCGTATTATCTGGTTTGTAATGAGGTATTCTGCCTGTATAATTGCAAACAGACTTATCTGCATCCATTAAGAGATAAGTATAACCTATGTCAATTACTGCATATATTGAATCTGCCAAAGATGGAGGATTCTCAAGAATTCCTTCAAACCAATCAATTGCAGCAGCATAGTCTTTCTTTTCGATATTACAGTAGTTATACAGATAATCTGAAAGTTTACTGATTCTGTCATCATAATGAAGATTAGGCTCACTTTGGTAATAGGCTTGAAGTTCTGTAAAATTTCCCATGATTGATTTTTCAATCGTTATCAAAGCCTTTGCTGCATGAAAAGCAAATTCAGTTCTCGAATACTCCGCAATAATTTGCTTAAACTGAAGTTTGGCCAAATAGTAATTACCTATCTGAACATTGTACTTAGCTGAAGTGTATAATTCAAGAGCAGGATTGTAGTCTATCAATACTGAATCACCTGGTTCCCATACTGGATCATATGCCATAAATTGATATGGATATAGATCTCTTTCCGGTCTAAATTGTTCTCCCCAGAAATTTCCAGAACAATTAAGTATTCTATCAACATGATGAACACACTTCAAAAGATAGTTGTCAGATTGAAAGGAATCAAAAATAAGATTGTATTTAAAACTGTTTGGGAAGCTGTCTTCAGAGAAGACCATTTCATCATTGAAATTATTGTATATCATTTGATATGGATAATTATCATTGCCTATAATTTCTATTGATGAATTTCGGAGTCCGGCTATTCCAATATAGTTGCTATTTATGATGTTACTTCCACTTATATTTGCATTACTATGATATAACTGAATACCATAACCATATTCGTTCATATGAATTGCATTGCTTTCAATAAGGCAATCCTTTCCCAAACCAGATTCATCTATTGAAAGAGCAGTCTGATAGTTGCTGAATGTATTATTAATGATACGGTAATTTGGATATGAACTTATTGTTACAAGATTCGGATTGCTGTTGAACGTCATTGAACTATTTGTAAGCGAGAACAA
>JAQVBK010000193.1 GCA_028690365.1 Candidatus Cloacimonadota bacterium | reverse complement strand
TGTTAATTTGCTTATAGCTATAGCTATTCAGCTTCTCGCAGTACTTATATTTATCTTCTTTCTGGTTCTTTTCACCAAACTACTTGATCTGGTTGGAGTAAAAACAATCAAAGAAACATCGAGATACGGTTACGATTCTTATAATCGAAAAACAAAAAAAATCTACAAAAAAAGTTCCGATCATGAAAAAGGAGGGAAGGACAATGGTTAGTCTTGAACCTTGGATAGTTTGGACAGCAATCGGGATAATCTGTGTCATAATTGAAATTTTTACTCCCGGATTCTTGTTCCTTAGTTTTGGTGCAGGAGCTATCCTCACAGGGATATTGGTCTACATATTTGAAGCCTTACCTATCTACATGCAAATGATAGCATTTGCAGCTATTACTGCAATATTATTCTTCAATCTTCGCAGATTAACAAAAAAGATCTATAACAAAAATGAATCTTCAACCAATGTTGAAGCTTTGATTGGCAAAATCGGCATCGTCACAAAAACTGTTCCGTCTGATGGAAGAGGTTATGTAAAAATTGAGGGCGAAACATGGTCTGCCGTATCAAATGATGTCAAAGAAATTGCGGAAGGAACAAAAGTTCACATTGTCAACATCGAAGGTAATAAAGTAATTGTCAGTTTAGAAAAAACTGCCGGTGAGGAGGTATAATGGAATACTTGATTGGTGCAGTACTTATAATTTTAGTGATATCTTTTATTTCGAAGGGTATAGTTGTAGTAAGACAAGCAGAAGTAATTATTTTGGAAAGACTGGGTAAATATCATCGGACCCTGCAGAGTGGAATACATATAATTGTTCCTGTTTTTGACCAGATTCGTTCAATTAACTGGCGCTATGTAAAACAGGACTACAAAGGCAATAATTATGTAGTACAGAAAAGCCAGTCTAGAATTGATCTCAGAGAAGCAGTATACGATTTTCCCAGACAGAACGTAATTACAAGTGATAATGTTGGCATAGAAATCAATGCACTGCTTTACTTTCAAGTTACTGATCCTAAAAAGGCAGTTTACGAGATAACAGATTTGCCAAATGCCATTGAAAAGCTCACCCAAACAACTCTTCGTAATGTAATTGGAGAATTGGATCTCGACAAAACTTTGACTTCTCGCGATACAATAAATTCAAAGTTGCGAGATATACTTGATGAAGCTACAGATAAATGGGGCGTAAAAGTGAACAGAGTAGAATTACAGGATATTAATCCACCTGTCGAAATCCGTAGTGCCATGGAAAAACAGATGAGAGCAGAACGAGACAGAAGAGCGAAAATTTTGGAAGCCGAAGGTGATAAAATGTCAAAAATATTGGTTGCAGAAGGTGAACGCAATGCACAAATTACTGTGGCCGAAGGTCAGGCCAAGTCAAGACTTCTTATGGCTGAAGCAGAATCTGAAGCAATTAGAAGAATAGCTGAAGCTATTTCCCCAAACGGTATGGACCCTGCTCAATATCTCGTTGCACTAAAATATATCAGCGCATTCAAAGAAATTGTCGGTACAAATGATAAAACTGTAGTAGTACCTTATGAATCATCTGCTTTGCTGGGCTCAATCAGTACTTTAAAAGAAATGTTTGGAAAAACAAAAGTATAAATCAGGAGGAAAAATGTCAGAAATCATTGAAGTATATGGAAGAGAAATTCTTGATTCCAGGGGAAATCCCACAGTTGAAGTTGAAGTTGTTCTTGATAGTGGCGTAGTAGGCAGAGCCGCTGTCCCCAGTGGAGCATCTACCGGAGAATATGAAGCAGTTGAACTTAGAGATAATGATAAAAAACGATATCTTGGAAAAGGTACGTTGAAAGCTGTGGAAAATGTTAACGATAAAATTGGAATGGAAATTGTTGGTATGGATGCCCTTGATCAGGCTGCAATTGACAAGGCAATGATAGATCTTGATGGAACTCCCAATAAAGGGGTTTTGGGCGCAAATGCAATTCTTGGAGTTTCTATGGCTGTAGCCAGAGCAGCAGCAGCAGAACTCGACATTCCACTATACCGTTATATCGGAGGCTCAAATGCTCGCTTACTTCCAGTACCAATGGCAAATGTAATGAATGGGGGTAAGCATGCCGATAACAACGTTGACTTACAGGAGTTTATGATTATGCCTCTAGGCGCATCCTCGTTTGCTGAAGCTCTGCGAATGAATGCAGAGGTGTTCCATTCTTTAAAATCTCATTTAAAGAAAGCCGGATACAGTACCGCTGTTGGCGATGAAGGAGGATTTGCTCCTAATCTGAAGTCTAACGAAGAAGCTCTCGAAAAAATTGTCGAAGCCATTCAAATCGCTGGCTACAAACCGGGAGAAGATATTTTCATAGCTTTAGACCCAGCTTCCTCAGAATTTTTTGAAAACGGAAAATATCAGTTGAAAGCCGAGAAATCAAGTTTATCATCAGCAGAAATGGTAGATTACTACACAAATTTAGTTAACAAGTATCCCATTGTCTCCATCGAAGATGGTTTAGCGGAAGATGATTGGGAAGGCTGGAAGCTTATGAACGAAAAACTTGGTAAAAAAATTCAGATTGTTGGTGACGACATATTCGTTACCAATGTAGAAAGACTAAAGAAAGGTATAGAAACCAAGTGTGCTAACTCAATCCTGATTAAGTTAAATCAAATCGGCACTTTGACTGAAACTCTTGATACGATAGAACTTGCCAAAACATCTGGTTTCACAACAGTTATTTCGCATCGCAGTGGCGAAACTTGTGATACATTTATCGCTGATTTGGCAGTTGCTGTTAACTCAGGACAGATAAAAACAGGATCAATTTGCAGAAGCGAAAGAATAGCCAAATATAACCAATTACTCAGAATAGAAGATGAATTAGCAGAAGTCGCCAGATTCATTGGTAAGAACGTCTTCTACAATCTGAGATAAATATCTTTGGAGTCTGCTATAGCAGACTCTGATTTTTTTTCGAAGTATGTCAAAATTGTTATTTTCACAAGAGTTGTTAAAGATCACATCTTCCCCGAAGATTATTGAATCTTTTCAGTATTATCTGGATTTACTCTGGACAGAAAATGCAAAAATAAATCTGATTTCCAGAAAAACGGAGAAAGAGAAATATTGGACTAAACATTTTCTTGATTCAATCATGCCCGCCTTTTATTATGATTTTTCAGGAAAAAAGATACTTGATTTTGGAACCGGAGGTGGTTTGCCAGGGATTCCTGTCAAATTGTGTTCACCTGATTCAGAACTCACATTATTGGACTCAACACTGAAAAAAATCAAAGCTGTAGAAAATATTTCCAAAAAACTTGACTTAAAAAATTGCAAATCAATTTGGAGTCGCTTAGAAGATATTGAGATGAATAAATTGAAAGGAAAATTTGATTATATACTGTGCAGATCAGTCAAAATTCTGCCAGAATACAAAAGAATTCTGACTCAGCTCATCAACAATGATGGTAAATTAATATTATATAAAGGAAATGATCTATCTGATGTTCAACAATTTAATAATAAAGAAATAATTGATGTAAGCAGAGAAGAACTTGGGACAAGAAAACTTGTTATAATTCATAAATGAGAGAAAATATGGCTAGAATAATTTCAATTGTTAATCAAAAAGGCGGAGTAGGAAAGACTACTACTGCTATAAATTTATCTGTTGCCCTCGGTGTTTACGAAAAAAGTACTCTACTAATTGATTTTGATCCTCAGGGTAATGCCACCAGCGGCTTGGGACTTTCTAAGGATAACCTCGAATCTCAAATATATGACGCGTTAATCGGCAATGAAACTATTGAAAAATCAATTCATTCTTCAAAACTGAAAAAACTGGATATTTGCCCCAGCAATATTAACCTGACTGGTGCTGAAATTGAATTGGTTAAAGAATTCTCACGAGAACAAAAACTTAAAGAAGCTTTAGCTCCGGTAAATGATAAATATGAGTACATAATCATTGATTGCCCTCCTTCATTAGGTTTGTTGACAGTTAATGCTCTTACCGCCAGCACAGATGTGATTATTCCAATCCAATGTGAATATTATGCCTTGGAAGGAGTCAGTCAGCTTCTAAATACAATTCGGCTTATTCAGAAGAGTTTGAATCCCGGACTGGATATCATGGGAATTTTACTAACAATGTATGATCGTAGATTAAATCTCTCAAGACAAGTGGCAAAAGAGGTCAGAAGGTATTTCAAAGAAAAAGTATTCGAAAGCGTTATACACAGAAATGTAAAATTAAGTGAGTCGCCAAGTTTTGGCCAATCAATATTTCACTATGATATTTCATCCAGCGGTGCTAAGCATTATCTCAGTATGGCCGGTGAAGTAATAACTAAATAATGGCAGGATTATGACAAGCAGATTAGGCAAAGGATTAGAAGCACTTATTCCTATAGGAAATGAAGCAACAGAGAGAAATGAAAATACATTAACAGTTGCAGTTGATTTGATAAAACCCAATAAAAATCAACCACGAAAAGTATTTGATGAAGAAAAACTTCATGAATTGGCTGCTTCCATCAGAGAAAATGGAATTATACAACCTATAGTTGTTAGTAAAAATGGAAACTTGTTTGAGATAATTGCCGGAGAAAGAAGACTCGAGGCATCAAAACTCGCAGGACTGAAAGAGGTCCCCGTAATCATCAGAAAAATATCTGAAAAAGAGAGTCTGCAACTTGCAATCATTGAAAATATTCAAAGA
The DNA here is from genome assembly GCA_028690365.1 of Candidatus Cloacimonadota bacterium. Classification (GTDB taxonomy): domain Bacteria; phylum Cloacimonadota; class Cloacimonadia; order Cloacimonadales; family JAQVBK01; genus JAQVBK01. The sequence continues at coordinate 1,591 of JAQVBK010000193.1, read as the reverse complement.
GAAGACTTAAATGATATTGAAGAGGCTTTAGCTTATCAACAGCTAAGCACACAGTTCAATATGACTCATGTGGAAATTGCTCACATGATGGGAAAAGACAGGGTTACCATAACTAACACCATGAGATTACTCAAATTGGAAGAAGATATCCAGAAAATGATTCTTGATGGTGCAATTACTGCCGGACACGCCCGGGCAATTCTCCAGGTAGAACCTCTGCTTCAATTTAAATTTGCTCAGTATATTGCAGAGAAAAAACTTTCCGTGAGAAAGGCAGAACAGGAATCAAAGAAATTTGGTCAGGACAGCAAAATTAGAAAGAAAAATGAACAGGATGATTATCTGATCGATACAGAGAAAAAATTGACTCAATTCTTTGGTGCTAAAATAGAAATCCAGGGTAAAAAGAATAAAGGTAAGATAGTCTTTTCTTATAAGAATGAAAGAGAACTGAATAAATTACTGGAATTGATGCTAAATGAGTAAAATTCTTGTTGTAGTTCTGATTCTGTTTCTATCTACTATCTCAGTTTATCTGTTCATGACTGAAATAAAACTGGAAAAAATAATTACCGGGAATTACACAGAAATAGATTTGCTTCACAATCAGGTTATTCGACTCCAAGAAAAACTAAATCAGTATGAACTGGAAAGCACTGAGATGGAAATACCTTCAGAAATCGAAATAAAGAAAATGATTGAGGAGTATTTCTCCTATAATCATCCTGATTCTACAAATAACTACTCGCAGGTTTTTTTAAAAGACATTATAAGTTTCAACAAATCATTGAGATTCTTTCCAAACAAATTTCCAATTACAGGGAATTTCTCAATTAGTCAGCATTTTACTGAAAAGCATCAGGGAATTGACTTTGCAGCCAGTGAAGGAGAAGCTGTAGCAGCTTCAGCAGCCGGAGTAATAATTCTTTCTGATAATCATAAATATTTTGGTAATGTTTTGCAAATTGATCATCTGAATGGATTTGTAACCGTATATGCTCATTTGGAAAAGAAGCTTGTCGAAATCAATCGTTTTGTTGAGAAAGGTGAAACCATAGCTCTCGTAGGAAATACCGGAAATAGCACCAGTCCTCATCTCCACTTCGAAATTATTTACGAGAAAAGTCACCTCAATCCGGTCGATTTTTTGAGAAAAACACAATAATCTGGAGTTTTTATGAAAAACCAAAAATTAGAGTTATCAACAATCATTGGCAAAGGTTGCAAAGTAAACGGCTCTCTCTCTATTAAAGGTGGAATTAAAGTAGATGGAGAAATCGAAGGCGAACTGGAATCTGATAACATAGTAATTGTTGGAAATACCGGAAATGTAAAAGCCTCAATAAAAGCTGCAGAGTGTATCATTTCCGGAACTGTTACTGGAGATGTAACTGTCATCTCAGCTTTGGAGTTAGAGAAAACTGCAAGAATTGACGGCAACATAAAAGCAAAAACACTTCATGTTCATGTAGGTGCAATAATAAATGGAATGTGTAATGTAGCACAAACAAGTTCAGAAAAAAAATGAATCCTAATAACCTGTTTAATCAAAAAGATAACAAAGACGTTGCAAACTATCATGGCATTCTAA
>JAQVBK010000192.1 GCA_028690365.1 Candidatus Cloacimonadota bacterium | reverse complement strand
GGTAATGTTTATCATAACAGTATTTACTAGTTTATATGAGATTTTTTTCAAAGAGTAATTTCTATTGGTTTGAGTTGCAGAGGGGAGAGCAAATTGGTTCCGGCAGCAGCTTTTGTGCTGGTTGTAAATATCTATATAACAATCTAATAAATAAGGCATTAGCAACTCCTAAACATTTGAAAGCAGGAAAATAGTATTTGTGGAATAATGTCAAAATATTTTCATGAAAAGTAATATTTTTATACTGATAAAAAATATCGGGTAGAAAGAGAAGAGAAGAGAAGAAAAGGCAACTTGGATATAAAAAAGTTTGGCAACTTGTAAGGTTGCCAACGGAGAAAACTGGATCAGCATTCTATGAATATATTACCGATTGAGAAAAAGAGTAACAGGATGGTTGCTAATTTGAGTATAGAAATATACTTTTTTTAAAAATATATTCAAATAATCATCTCCTGAATGTATCAACGAAAGTCTTTATCTTGTCTCTTATTTCCCTGAATTTTTCTATTGATTGACCTTCTGGATCTTCAAAGTTATTGTGAATCCTCATATCTACTTTTCCCAGAAAAACAGGACAACTCTCCTTTGCTGAATCGCATACTGTTATTACAAAATCAAATGTCTCAGTCAAAAATTCATCGACATGCTTGGGAAAATTTGACGATATGTCTATACCAATTTCTTTCATAACTGCAACAGCATTGTTGTTCACAACTTCTCTGGGTTGAGTTCCGGCAGAATAAGCGCTGAATCCTTCCAGGCGATTAAAAAAAGCTTCAGCCATCTGACTGCGACAACTGTTACCTGTGCATAATATCAGTAACTTTTTCATTGTATCTCCACTTTTGTAAAAAAACTCTTCCAATTTCTGTGAAAAAGGAAGAGTTTTATTTTTATAATGCAAGTAAACTATTCTTTGCTAATAACACAGAGAACATCTCCCTTAGCAACTGAATTACCTGATTCGTATTTAATTTCTCTAACAATTCCATCAACTTTGGATTCAAGATTATTAAACATTTTCATTGCCTCCAAAACGATAACCGTTTCTCCGGCTTTCACAGTATCACCGATTTTCTTCTTATACTCAACAATCATTCCAGGTATAGGAGCAACAATTGATCCCTCATCAACCTGAGTTATCTTCTTTTCTTTTCTCCCTTTTTTTACTCCTGATTTACTGTTTGAGTCAGCAATATGTATTTTGAATACTTCACCTTCAACGAAAACATCAAATGCTCTGGCATTAGAAGGAATATCACTATCGCCTTTTTCAGTAAGTTTGCCGGTAAGAGCTTTTTCTATTATTGCTTTTTCTTTCTCCACCTGTTCCATAGTTTTGGGCTTTACATCTTCCGGAATAGCTTCCAGTCCATATTTCCATTTCAGGAATCTTTTACCAGTTACAGGATACAAGGCACAGATCAACTCATCATCAATATCTTTTGCCAGATCTGAAAATTCTTTTTTTATTTTATCTAACTCAGGTTCAAGTACATCACCCGGGCGAGAAGTAATTGGTTGTTCTCCTCTCGGATAATCTTTTAATGCTTTCTTTTGTACTTCTGGATTAATTCCACAAGTTGTTTTTCCATAGAGTCCATAACAGAGATCTTTGACCTGTTCGGTTATTTGTTTGTATTCTCCTTCGAATTCATCAAAGAGCACATTATTAACGGTTTGTATACCAACAATCTGACTGGTTGGAGTCACCAGTGGAACCATACCCAGATCTTTTCTTACTTTCGGAATTGTTTCAAAAACTTTGTCAAGTTTGTCCAAAGCATTCATCTGACGTAACTGGTTTACCAAATTGGAGAGCATTCCACCCGGAGTTTGATGAAGTATTACATTGGAGTCAATAACTGACAATTTAGTATTATCCAGCAGATGCATATACTTAGGAACTATTTTTTCCATCTCCTTACTGATTTCAACCAACTTCACAATATCAAAGCCTGTGTCTCTGTTGGTACCATAAAGTGTAGTTACTAGGGGCTCAACTGCGGGATGAGAAGTTCTGTATGCATAAGGTCCGATACAGGTATCAACAATGTCAACCCCAGCTTCAATAGCTTTTAGAAGAGCTAAATCAGCCAAACCGGAAGTAAAATGGGTATGGAGATGAATTGGAATATTTGTCTGTTTTTTAAGAGCTTTTACAAGATTGTAAGCATCATAGGGCGCAACTAATCCAGCCATATCCTTTATACAGATTGAATCTACCCCAAACTCTTCAAGTTGTTTAGCTTTATCTAAATAATAATCAATGTTATAAACTTCTCCGCCCATTCTAGGTTCAGTGAGAGAATAACAGATAGTTCCCTGAAAATGTTTGTCATTCTTTTTTACAATTTTTGCGGCAGTTTCAAAATTTCTGAAATCATTCAAAGCATCAAAACAACGGAAGATGTCAATACCGTTATCAACAGCTCTTTGAACAAATGTTTTTACCACATCATCAGCATAGTTACGGTAACCAACTAAATTTTGTCCTCGTAACAACATGGAAAAGGGTGTTTTTTTCATATATTTTTTCAACGTTCTAATTCTTTCAAAAGGATCTTCATTGAGAAATCTGTGCATTACGTCAAAAGTCGCGCCACCCCACATTTCTACAGAATGAAAACCAATTTCATCCATCATTTCGGCTACAGAAATCATATCCTCAGTTCTTCCACGGGTAGCAAACAGTGATTGATGCCCATCCCTGAATGATAAATCCTGTATTTTTATGGGATTAGCGGCTTTAGGTCGGTTGGGTTCATAATTCAAGGAAGTCATTTCCAGAACGCCATGTTTATCGAAAGTCATACATCCTCCATCTATTATTTTTGTTTGAAAATTTTTGTTTGAACCAGGTAGCGGTTATTCATCTGAATTTCTTTTCCAGATTTCCACCATCTGTTTTCAGAATAACTCTTTTTATCATCTTCACTATCAAGATATGTTATTACCGCAGCAATGGCTGCTTTCATCAATTTCTCTTTTCTGTCCATTTTATCTTCCTGTTATTGTGGAATATTTCCATGTTTCTTGGGTGGAAGAGATTCTCTTTTGGTTGAGAGTATTTCAAGAGCATCAATCAATCTAATTCTTGTTTCAGAAGGTTGAATAACTGCATCTATATATCCTCTTTCAGCAGCAATATAAGGAGTATTGAATGCATTCTCATATTCCTGAATTTTCTTCAATCTCATCTCTTCCGGGTTTTCAGAATTTTGAATTTCTTTACGGTAACTTCCAACAATTTCCACTGCTCCCTGAGCACCCATTACGGCAATTTCTGCACTTGGCCAGGCAAAAATCATATCGGCTCCGAGATGTTGAGAACTCATAGCAATGTAAGAACCACCATAATTCTTTCTGGTGACTACTGTAAGTTTTGGTACGGTTGCTTCTGCATAACTCCAGAGAAGCTTTGCACCGTGACGAATGATTCCGGCCCATTCCTGATTAACACCTGGCAGATAACCGGGAACATCTACAAAACTGATAAGGGGGATATTGAAAGCATCACAGGTTCTGACAAAACGACTAATCTTATCAGAAGCATCGATATCCAAACATCCGGCAAGAATCATCGGCTGATTGGCAACTATACCTACAGAACGACCATTTAGTCTGGCATATCCTACAATTGCATTTTCAGCATACAATTCATGAACTTCCAGGAATTCACCTTCATCTACTATTTCATGTATGATATCCTTCATGTCGTATGGCATCTTTGGTGAATCAGGAATAATAGTATCTAACACTGGACATAATCTTCCTGAATCGTCAGAAGTCCTTTCTCTGGGAGCTTCTTCCAAATTATTAGAAGGTAAATAACTCAAAATATTTTTAACATGTTCAATGGCATCTTCGTCATTTTCGCAGGCAAAATGTGCATTTCCACTCTTTGAATTGTGCGTAACTGCACCTCCTAACTCTTCAAAATTTGTCTCTTCTCCCGTAACAGTTTTAATTACACTTGGTCCGGTTATAAACATGTAACTGGTTTTTTTTACCATGAGAACAAAGTCTGTCATTGCGGGACTGTAAACTGCACCACCGGCACAAGGTCCCATAATTACAGATATCTGAGGAATAACTCCTGATGCACGTGAGTTTCGGAAAAAAATATCTCCGTAACCTTTTAGTGCATCGATGCCTTCTTCAACTCTAGCTCCTCCTGAATCATTCATCCCTACAACCGGAACACCCGCTTTCATTGCCAAATCCATTACTTTTACTATTTTTGCAGCATGCTGTTCTCCCAATGATCCGCCCCGTGAAGTGAAATCCTGAGAATAAGCGAATACAGGTCTTCCATTAACTAATCCGTGCCCTGTAACAACACCATCGGAAGCAATATCTACTTTACCCATTCCAAAGTTTGTTGAGCGGTGTTTAACAAACATATCAATTTCTCTGAAACTGTCTTCATCGAAGAGCAGGTTAATTCTTTCTCTGGCTGTCAGCTTGTTTTTTTTATGCTGAGCATCAATGCGGTCTTGACCACCCATCTCTTTGGCATTCTGTTCTTTAACTTTCAACTCGTTAATCTTATCTGCAACAGTAGTCATAAAATTCTCCTCTGAGATTACATTTTTTGTTTTATTTTAACTTAGAAAAAGATAAATTGAAAAAATGACTATTTGTGGCAAGTAAAAATTGGAATTGTCTGTATGGTAAAAAGTTACATACTTATTAAGTTTACTAAAAGTATCCAATAAATTGTAAATTTATATATTTTTGATAATTATCAAAACAGCACTTACGATAAGTGTGATTGCTGTAATTTTTTTGAAGAAAAACTCAGATATATGACTGTGTAATAAATTTCCAATACACAAACCAATCAAAGCAAATATCGTTACGCTAAGGCTTGTCATTATCAAATCACAACTTATTATACCCAGAAATGAATAGAAAATAATACGAAAGAAAGTCATTACCGAAAAAATGGACAATAATGCAACTCTGAACTCGCTCTTGGACAATTTAATGTGTTTGAAATAAAGTATCAGAGGTGGACCAGCCATTCCAAACAAACCGCCCAGTATTCCTGATATAATTCCAAAAAAAGGAATCCAATAAAACTGTTTTAAAGCAAATTTCAATTTATCCTCAAAAAAAAGATAATATGCTGATAACAAAAGAATTATTAATCCAAGCAGCAATAAAAAAATCTTATTCTGAGAATTTCTCAACAAAACTGAACCATATAATAAAGCCGGAATTATAATTATCAGAAAGATTCCGGAAGTTCTGAGATTTATTTCTTTTCGGTCTTTTATGGTTATGTATAGTTCTGTAGGCAGACAAACAATAGTGAACATCGGAACTATAAAATCCAATCTGCCATACAAATAAGCCAATATTGAGATGGCAAACATTCCTGAGCCAAAACCAAGAGAAGCATAAATAATCTGACTAAACATAATTATAAAGCCTATTATAAGCATTTGATAAACATCGGTAAATAAAGTGTAACTTAATATATATTCCACAATTTTCTCCTATTACAAGATTTAAAATATCTTAGAGAATTATCTAATCAAATTTTTTCCAAAATGCTCAAAATTATATTTATGACTGTACAAGGATAATATTTTATTTTTTTTTGACCTAAAATATTGATGAGGGTTTTATATGTACAATAATATTTTGCAAATTTTACACGATTATCTTATTTCTCAGAACACTGACTATGCAATTTTACTGAATGGAAAATGGGGAACAGGTAAAACTTATTTCATAAGACACAAGTTTCTTAACTATCTCAAAACGTATAAACGTGATTATATATACGTCTCTCTAAATGGATTGGAAGATGCACAAAAAATTATTAATCGAGTTTTCTACAAAAAAATCATGAATCACAGATTCAATAAAATGCGCTTCAATTCACTAAAAGATAAGAGAGATGGTGAAAGCCAAAAAAGTATAACTGCTTCACTTGTAGATCTTATTCTGGAAATTAACATGCCTGTTTTGAAATTTTTTAAAGTTTCTCAAAGACACATTTTCAGTAAAAAAGTTTTTAGCTTTGAAAATACAATAATCATCTTTGATGACCTTGAGAGAATTTCTCCTTTACTAAATATTGCTGAAGTGCTTGGTCAGATTTTTGATAATTTCATTGATAAAGGTATAAAGACTGTAGTTATAGGAGATGTAACAAAGCTGGTGGATCAGGGTCTTTTTAACAAAGTCAGAGAAAAGATTTTTCGCCAGACGGTATATTTTGCTCCGGAATTTGATAAACTATTCTGGAATTTTATGATCAACAGATACGAGAAGACAA
>JAQVBK010000009.1 GCA_028690365.1 Candidatus Cloacimonadota bacterium | reverse complement strand
GAACAGCCATAATAGTAATTCAAACAACAAACTATTCCAAAAGTGAAAAAACAATGCGTCATTTCAGACATGACATAGACAAGAACAAAATGACAAAAAATGACTATTGGTCACGATTTATCGGGAATAAATCGGGAAGAGCATAAGTTGTGAATTGCTAGAAGTCAGCAGTTCTCGAGTCACTCTCACTTCATTCGCTGCGACTCAAGTCCTGCTAAATAAGCAAGAAGTGACTCGTGGAGATCCCGAAAGCTTTCGGGAGAGCACGAGTTGCTAATTGCGAAAAATCTACAAATATCGTTAAACCCTTTCAGGGTTCTGCTCTTTCTACAAATACCGGTGGTTGAAACCACCGGCTACTCAGATTAAACCCCTTCGGGGTAATTGTCAGGATGAACATGGGCTTATCAACAATCGAACAGCCATAATAGTAATTCAAACAACAAACTATTCCAAAAGTGAAAAAACAATGCGTCATTTCAGACATGACATAGACAAGAACAAAATGACAAAAAATGACTATTGGTCACGATTTATCGGGAAGAGCATGAGTTGTGAATTGTTAGAAGTCAGCAGTTCTCGAGTCACTCTCACTTCATTCGCTGCGACTCAAGTCCTGCTAAATAAGCAAGAAGCGACTCGTGGAGATCCCGAAAACTTTCGGGAGAGCATGAGTTGCTAATTGCGAAAAATCTGCAGTTCTCGAGTCATCTCGATAAATCGGAACGACTCAATCCTGCTCCCCAAAAAGCATCAGAATAAATTGTAACTAACTGAATTTCATAAATATCTCACGGTAATAGAGATTGTTTGACAAATAAACCCACTGTAAAAAATGGGATTTAAATCTAAATATAGGGAAAAAATATGATATATGAATATATGATAACATTTATAATGACGTTCTTATTGGTTTACAGTATAACACCGTATCTGATAAAATTTGCTTATAAAATCAATTTTGTCGATAATCCTAATCACCGCAAAGTACACAAGAAAGCCACTCCTCTTCTAGGTGGTGTTGCAGTATTCACAGGTTTTTTTCTTTTTACAATCTACAATGTTCTGATGTCTCAGTTTCGTACTTTTGACATTAGCTTCATAGGTTATCTGGCAGGTGCACTTATTATTGTAGTTGTTGGTGTAATTGATGATAAGTTCGGAATGAAGCCAATGATAAAGATGATTGGGCAGACTACTGCCTGTCTAGTATTTATTTTTAGTAACAATCTTAGTGGATTCTTAGGTAGTATCTACATAACAGTTCCCATAATCCTGCTTTGGATGGTTGGGCTTATGAATGCCTTCAATTTTTTAGATAACATGGATGGAATTTTGAGCGGAATGTCAGGAATTCTAGCTATTGGATTTTATTCACTTGGGATGATGGTTACTACGCCAGCTGTAGCTTTTCAAAGCAATTTCATTGCTCTTCTTTCAATAACTTTTGCTGGTGCTGTTCTGGGGTTTCTCCCTCACAATTTCAATCCAGCCAAAATTTTCCTCGGTGATGCAGGCAGTATGTTCATCGGATATTTTCTTTCTACGCTCGGGATTTTAAGCGGCAAATTGTTAATAAATAGTGCAAACAGCAAATTGTATCTTTTGTTTCCTATACTTCTGCTCAGTTATGCAATATTTGATATTTCTCTGGTCAGCTATACCCGAAAACGGGATGGAAGAAAGATTTCTGAAGGGGGAAAAGATCACAGTACTCACCGTATAGACAACGCTGTTGGCTCTTGCAAATTGACAGCAATTCTAGTCTATATCATTAACATCGTAATTGTGCTTCTGACCATTATCATTTTCCAGGTAAACTCAAAAATATTGCTGATTATCTCCAGTATTTTATTCTCAATGTTATTTCTGTTTCTGGGTAGAAAACTTGATAAAATACCCGTTACAATTACCCAAAATCAACTACGCAGTAAAAAAACCATTGCGGAGCAAAAAGCATGAGAATCTGTTTTTTGGGAACCGGTTCTGGACTACCTTCACAGAATTTGCACCATTCTGCAATATATCTGGAGCTTCAACAGAAAAAGATCCTCTTTGACTGTGGAGAAGGGACATCAAAACAGTTTCTAACAAATGGATTACCCTTCAACGACGTGGATTATATTGTTATCAGTCATTTTCATTCAGATCATGTTTCGGGTTTGTATCAATTTCTACAAATGCTTTACATTTCTAAACGTTGTAAACCCTTAACTGTTTTTTTACCGGAACAAGTAACCTTTTTTTCTCAAACATTGAATCTATTCTATCTCTTCAAAGAAAAATTATCTTATGATATTTGTTTTGCTGGCATAGAAGAGCTCACGACTACAGTTCCTGAAGTTATCGCTATTTTATCTGATCATCTCAACGGATACGCAGAAATAGTTAAGGAAGGAGGTTACCCTAACGAATTGCGCTCTTATTCATTCGTAATAACTTCTCATGATAAAACAGTTATTTATTCATCCGATATCAGTTCAGTTGATCACTTGCTTCCATACACCAAAAAAGCAGATTCAATAATTTTAGATGGTTCTCATACTGATGCAACAGAACTAAATAAAATCATTGAAAATAGCAATTGCAAAATCTATCTAACGCACAACCCTACACTACGAAACCTATCACTGCAAAACGATTTACCCGACAGAATTATCAATGCTGAAGAAAACAGTTGGTTTTGAGGCAATTATGAAACATTTGACTACAATTATTTCACTCACTATTCTGTTGTTAATATCCGGGTGTGGAATAAACAATTACAATATTGCCCACAAGCTTTATAAGAGTGGTAATTATCCTGCCGCAATTGAATATTACGACAAATACATTGCATTCAATTCTGAAGAAGCAAAATCCACTCATGCAGCTTTAGAAAGATCTGAATGTTACTATCAATTAGGAACGCGGGCTTATAATAAAAAAAATTGGATTCTGGCTGAGAGATTCTTCTATCTGGCAAATTCCTACAAAGCAGACTTGATTCTCGATAACTGCTATTTTACTTTTGCCGAAGAAGCAGGCGTCGAAAAAGATTTTAAGAGAGTTCTGGAACTCTATGACCATATTCTAACTCATTTCCCTGCATCAGAACTAATTCCTCAGATTCTTCATCTCAGAACAGAATACTATACAAATCAAACTCATGAATATGAACTTGCCTGGAAAGATTACCAAGAGCTCTACGATCGATATCCTGATGACGTATTTACCGATAAAACCATGCTGATAATCGATACTTTCCTGGCAGATATCATTAATCGGATTACTTCTGAAGCAGAAGAGAAAGGTGAACAGACTGCAATTAATGAACTAATCCAATATTCGCAATATCCCACCGGGCACTATAGCCTGATAACAGAATCTATCAGTAATTTATTCATCAAACTAGGAAATTATTCAATTGAAAATCAGAACTTCCTGGAAGCTCGGGATTATTTCAAGTCAGTTATTGACTACACTCCAGAAAAACAAGAATATGTAGAAAATCGACTTGAAGAGATTAGCGAACTACTAATTGAATCCGGAGACAAATTTCTCCAAGAAAGAGATGTTGAGAAAGCTGTTCATGCATACAGCAGAGTATTTACTGTAATTCCAGATTACAAACCGGCTCAGACTGCAATTGATAAAGCATTTGAACTTGAAAACAAAATTAACAAGGCATCTGATCTTGCCAAATCAGCTCAATTTCTGGAGATCCAAAAGGAATATGAAAGAGCAATGAAATTATACAGGGATGCTTTCAATATTGACCCAATTCCATTATATTCAGATAAAATCTTTCTGATGGAAAATATGATTGAAATTGAAAAAGATCCTGTGGCATTTGCAAAATCAATAGTAATAAATCATAATAAAGGCATAATATCGGAACGAATAAGCAATAAAGAAGAAGAACTTAAAGAATTATATGGCAGATTAGTTAAATCTTCAGACTGGAGAGTACTCATTTCCATTGGACAGTACCGCTATGAAGTACGTTATGATATTACCACCCCCGTAGAAAACTACTTTTATGTCTGGCAAGTCAACCTTATGAACAGAACCATTTCAGGTTTGAATGAATTATCTGAACAGGCAATGAAGTAGAAGGAAGTTGTTAGAATGAAAAAAATTATGTTTTTGATACTCTTGTTCTCCAAAATCAGTTTATATATTTGTGCTGAACAGTTTGATATAAATAAATTTTCAGATCCGCATAAATATGGCTGGGACAGTGAAACTCTCCGGAAAGAATACCGTCAACAACTGGAAGAAAGACAGAAACTGCTACAGATATATCAACTCAACAAACAATCAGTTACTCTAAACATGATACGGTCTGCTGTTGCTCCGGGATGGGGACACATCTCTGCAAAATCATATACAAAAGGACAAATTTTTGTAGGCATTCAGATTGTTTTACTTGGCACTACCTATTATTTTTACGATCAGGCAATGGACAAGTATGACAAATATAAAGCTGCAACCCAGATAGATGACATTAATCAATTTTACAATGATGCTCAAACTCCTTATCGTCTCTCGCAAAGTTTCCTTGGGTTATCTGCTTTGGTCTGGATCTACTCAATTTACGATTCCATTCTGGAGACAAATCGTTACAATAATCAGCTATGGAATGATGTACATAAAGAATATCGAAAGCAGTATCTCTCACTCTCGCCAACCGGAATAACTCTGCATTTTTAGGAAGTTATATGTTTTCCAGAAAAAAAAATACTCACACTTCTTTCTGCCTGTATTGTCTGATTACTTTGCTTTCTCTATCTATTTCCTGTAGTCTCGACAAAGATAACCCTGTATATCCGAATCACAATGGAGAAGTTCCCGGTATACCGATTATTGATAATGTACTAATCAATACTACTGACTCAGGGAAGATAGTTAATCTCGGTTGGACTCTTCTGAACAACGCTAAAGGCTATTTCATTTATCGCTCAACTTCATACAATGGTTATTATGATCTCATTGCAAATATATCTCCCAACAGTGTTACGGAATTCTCAGATAATAATGTGTATTCAGGAAGGACATATTTTTACAAAATGTCGGCTTATGATGAAAAAGGACTCGAAGGTCACCACAGCGCTCCTAAAAGAGTTATGGTAAATTAATATTTTTTCAATATGAATCTATTAAAAAATCTTAATCAGCAACAACAAGATGCAGCTAGAACAGTTGATTGTCCGGTACTTGTTTTAGCCGGAGCTGGTAGCGGTAAAACCAGAACAGTTATTTACAGAACAGCTTATCTTTTAAAAGAGAAAAAAATAAATCCGGCTAACATTTTGATCGTTACCTTTACCAATAAGGCCGCCAGAGAGCTTAAAGAACGATTGTGGCAAGAATTTTATATCCCTCATCAAAATCTCTGGGTTGGAACATTTCACAGTATTTGCACCAGAATTCTTCGCCGTGAATCTGATTCTTTACCATACACCTCTAACTTCACAATATACGATGCCGATGACCAAAAAAGTGTTATGAAAAAAGTATACAAGAGTCTGGAAATTGATTCAAAAAAGTTCCCCGATACTAAAGTAAGAAACATTATTTCTCATTCAAAAAATTCTCTGATCAGACCAGATGACTTCTTTCTCTTTAATTCAGAAAATTATTACACTCAGCAGATACATCGTATTTACGTCAAATACCAGCAGATTCTAACTGATAATAACGCCATGGATTTTGATGATTTACTCTTAAACACAGCTTTTTTATTTGAAAATAAACCAGCGGTTAAACAAAAATATGAAAACATGTTTAAATACGTTATGATCGATGAATATCAGGACACTAATTACTCACAGTTTAAAATAATTAACCAGATAACCGCAAATCACCAAAGACTCTGTGTAGTTGGTGACGATGATCAGGCTATTTATAGCTGGCGTGGTGCAACAATAAAAAACATTTTGAATTTTGAAAAAGACTACAAAAACGTTAGAGTGATTAAACTAGAAAATAATTATCGTTCAACTCAGCCTATCTTACAGGTTGCAAATTCATTAATTAAGCATAATACTGAAAGACACGAAAAAGAACTGCAATCAAATATCAGCGGAGGTAACAAGCCTGAAGTGTTTGTTCTGGATAATGAAAGTGATGAATCAGATTTTGTGGCAGAAGAAATAAAAAAAATGCACAGAGAAGAAAAAACAGATTTTAATGATATCGCCGTACTTTATAGAACAAACGCACAGTCCCGCGTCTTTGAACGTTCCTTTATTGTAAATGCTATTCCGTTTCAAGTTGTAGGCGGAATCAATTTCTTTCAGAGAAAAGAAATCAAGGATGTAGTAGCTTATTTACGAATGCTGGTAAATCCTGATGACAATGAATCAATACTACGCATTATAAACGAGCCTGTCAGGGGTATTGGCAGTAAAACTGTCGAGGAAGTATCTCTCTTTGCCAGAGAAAATAAAACAACTCTTCGTGATGCTATCATCAGAGCTGGGGAAATATCTCAGCTAAAAGGAAAAAGACTACAAAGCGTTGTTAATTTTAGCAAACTGATTAGTGAGTGGCTGAAATTGCTAGATGTACTTACTGCTCCTGATCTGATAATCAAAATTGTAGAAGATATCAAGATTATGGATACTTACGAATTCAGCGATAATCCACAAGAAAATAGTCGTGCTGAAAACATTAAAGAATTAATTGCATCAGCAGAAGAATTCTATGAAAATCTAAACGAAGAAGAACAGGAAAAATCATTTCTGGCAAATTATCTTCAGCATATCTCGCTTCTGACAGATGCAGATAAATCTGAAGAAAGCGGACCTACAGTAAAACTGATGACAATGCACAATGCAAAAGGATTGGAATTTGAAACCGTTTTTATTGCAGGAGTTGAAGAAAATCTTCTTCCACACAAACTTTCCATTGATGAAGAGAATAAAATAGAAGAAGAAAGACGTCTTTTTTATGTAGGAATTACCCGAGCCAAGAAAAAACTGGTTATTTCTTACGCCAGATGGAGAAGACAGTATGACACAGTATATCCGGCTCAACCTAGTCGGTTCATTGACGAAATAGATTCTTCGCTTTTAGAATCACCTCCCGCCAATATTTATCAATATCTTCCCACTAATCGGAAAAAAAATCAGCCATCCCCAAAAATTGTGTTGGAAACAGAAAAGCATTACCGTATAGGACAATCTGTTATTCACGATAAATTTGGACGAGGAATTATTGTAAATGTAGACGGAAAGGGAGTTGATGCTAAATTAACAATTTCTTTCAATAAAGGCGAACTAAAAAGAATTATCGGAACATTTGTTAAAACCGTGTAATTAAATTAGATTAATGTAGTTAAGAAGATAACTCACTACAGGAGATTTTATGAGAAGAATAATTATACTGATACTGACCTTATTCAGCATGAACATGTTGAATGCTGAAAAATATGCTGGAGAAATCTTTAGAATGGGTGCTGGCGTACGTAACTTTGCCCTCGGCAGAACCGGAGTCTCTGATTATGAGAGTCCTGCAATTGTCTATTGGAATGCTGCATTACTGCAAAAAGCTGGAAATAATTCAGTCTCATTTATGCATTCAGAAGAATTCGATGGAATGTTGAAATACGATATCGTTTCGGCAGTATGGGGAAACGATAATAAACTTGGTCTTGTGGTTAGTAGAATAGGTATCAACGATAATCCTCTGACTAAACTATACGATCCTTCTCAGCCAATATCTGAGAGCAATATGCCTTATGTGTATAAGACTGTGGATGATTCCGATTATATTGTGTATTTTGGTATTTCCCGCAAATTAGCTGATAAATTGGTTTTGGGAATAACTCCAAAATTTGCTTACCGAACTCTGGCGGACGAAAGTGGCTATGGATTTGGTGCTGATATATCTACATATTTCGAATTTTGGGAAAAATCGCTTCTGGGCTTAAGGCTTCATGATTTCTTTTCTACACAGATTTTCTGGTCAACCGGTACTCATGAAATTGTTAATCCCGGACTTGATTTAGAACATAATCTTGCATTTTCATTATTCTCCGGTAAAATTCCTGCCCGATTATTCACCGGAATAGACCTGATGTTTGAAAGTAGAGAAGAGGCTGCCAATGTCTCTCTCGGGCAAATGAGTATGGATTTCCGAGCCGGTTTAGAACTTAACATTCTAAAATATGTAGATGTTTATGCCGGCTACAATACTGAATTTTTGACCAGCGGTCTAGGACTAAGTATAAAAAATTGGATAGTACAGTACGCCTATGAACATAATCCAGAATTAGACAATTCTCATCGTGTCTCTTTAGGTTACAACTGGAAATAGAAGTTGTCTGCTTTTACAGTTATTTAGCAGAATTTTTACATTCAAATCAACTTTTATCTGCTCATTTTCTTGTAATCAAAATCATCAGGGAGGAGATATAAATGTTTTACTTAATAAGAGATATTTCAATCCCTATAGAAAAGAATTACAATCTGAAAAAACTCACAGCAGCAAAATGCAATATCTCCCAAAATGAAATACTATCACTACATTTGGTTCGCCGAGCTATAGATGCACGGAAAAAAAACAACCTGAAATATAATTTCACCTGCATTATTGAAACAGGAGTTACTTTGATTCTGGATGCAAATATCTCCATTTATGATGAAGAAAATAATCCGGAAACTGAAACTACCTTTCTGAACGACAGACATCCTTTTATTATCGGAGCTGGTCCTGCCGGGTATTTTTCTGCACTTGCATTAGTTGAAAAAGGATTTAAGCCAATCATCTTTGAACAAGGCGACTGCCTGGAAAACAGAGCTTTCGAAGTAAGTAAATTCTGGAAAACCGGAGTACTGAATGAAAAATCAAATATCCAGTTTGGGGAAGGTGGAGCAGGTGCATTTTCTGACGGAAAACTCACAGCCCGAAACAGAAATTTTTACTCAGGGAAAGTCTTTGATTACCTGATTCAATTTGGTGCAAATCCAGAGATTGGTTATGAAGCTCTACCTCATCTTGGCACTGAGATAATCAGGCAAATCTTTGGGAAAATAAGGAAGTATCTACTTGATAAAGGCTGTCAAATTCACTGGCAACATGAACTCACAGATTTCGAACTAAGTAATGACAAAATTACCAGAGTTGTGATTAATAATGAAATCTACAAACCTGAAGTTGTTATTATGGCTATAGGAAATTCAGCTCGATCTCTATTCAGAAAGTTTAAGGAAAAAGAAATTCTCATTGAGAGCAAACCTTTTGCAGTTGGTTTCAGAATTGAACATCCGCAACAATTTATAAATGCAGCATTCTATGGCGACAATACTGACTTTTCACTCACCGGACCTGCTACTTACAGATTGACAGCAAGAGCCGGATCAAAAGGGATATATAGTTTTTGTATGTGCCCGGGAGGGTTTGTTATTTCGGCTGCTTCAGAACATGATGGTCAGGTAACCAATGGAATGAGTTTTCAGGCTCGAGGTAATAAATTTGCCAACAGTGCCATTGTGGTGACTGTCGATAAAAATGATTTTGGAAATAATGAACTTCATGGTGTAGATTTTCAGCAAACCTTGGAGAAAATAATTTTCAGTAGAAGCAAGGATTTCTCAATTCCTGCACAAAATGCGAAAGATTATCTTTTGGACAGGGAAACTCAGAAGCAGTTCCTTTGTTCAGACCTTTGCAAAATCAAACAACATAATCTTAATGGAATCCTTCCTAAACAGATAGAAAATAGCATTAAAACAGGTTTGAAATATTTTGATAAAAGAGTTCCCGGATTTTTAGAACAAGGCAATCTATTTGCCGTAGAGACAAGAACTTCTTCTCCTGTGAAAATTATTAGAGATAATAGATACTTTCATTCGAAAAATGTCAAAAATCTCTATGTCGTAGGAGAAGGTTCCGGTTATTCCGGCGGTATCATCAGTAGCGCAGCAGATGGCTATAGAATAGGTTCATGTTTCAGACTGGACAACAATAGAAATCACAATAATTTATGATAAAAAAATCTTTTAATAAAACGGTAACAACCTACAATTATTGATTTTCTGCAGATTTCAATTAATTTGTAATGAAACATTTAGGAGTATGGGCGTTTATAAAAGTGTTCCGGAGATAGAAACTTTCCATTGTTAATAACTGAGGAGATGAAATGGAAATAATGGATGAAAAAGAGATTGTTCTAAGAGCAAAAAAAGATGCATCAGCTTTTGAGTACATTTATGAAAAATATTTTCCTATGATCTTTAAATATGTAATCATCCGTGTAAACAACAGAGATGATGCGGAAGAAATAGTTTCTACAGTGTTCTACAAAGCTTTAAACAAAATAGGTTCTTTTCGGTGGCAATCGGTTCCTTTTTCTGCCTGGTTATACAGAATAGCTGTGAGTGAAATAGGAAATCATTACAGATTACACAAGAAAAGTTTTGTTATAGGAAATAGGCTTCAAATTGAAAACGAGATTCCTGTAGATGAGCCTGAAGATGATAATTTCTCCTATGATTTTATACATCAGTACATACAACAACTTCCGCAAAAGGATCAGGATATAATTACTCTGAGATATTTTGAAAAGAAAAGTTTTTCAGAAATATCAGATATATTAAATAAAAAAGAAACAACACTACGGGTTAATCTGCACAGAGCACTAAATAAGCTCGAAAGTCTGATTCCCAAGGAGGTTTTAGCAGATGTCTATAGAAAAGTATCTTGAAAACATTAAGCTGTCAGATAAACACCCTGGACCATTTTCAGTCAGACTGAAATACCAGCTTCAAAAGGAGTTCTTTGAAAAGAGAAGCAGATTTGGAGTTTTTTCTCTGGTTACTTCAGCAGCTGCATTTGTTTTCTTCATCATGAGTACCGTTTTTGTAGTAAATCCCACTGTTGCCCAAAGTATTCATTATGTTTTCAATAGAAATGCTGTTGAAGCTAACAGACTAGAAAATATTGTCTTTGTTGATGAAGGAGAATTTCTAGGTCAGAAATCCCGCTCCGGTAATCAACCAAACACAATTCAGGGTGAATTTTTTAAAGTCTCTGATTTGTCTAATCTTGATAAAAACAAATCCTACATTATCAAGAAAGTTCAAGGAAGATCAGAATCAAATGTCTTTTATGTAAGTGAAATCAAGGGTCAGTCAAAACCAAAAATTATTTACTAGTGTCGTGTCGATCAGAAAACTATCTGAGAGACATGACATATAAAGTGTCGTGTCGATCAGAAAACTATCTGAGAGACATGACATATAAAGTGTCGTGTCGATCAGAAAATTATCTGAGAGACATGACATATAAAGTATCGTGTCGATCAGAAAACTATCTGAGAGACATGACAAGCAAAGTGTCGTGTCGATTAGAAAACTATCTGAGAGACATGACAGGAAAAGTGTCGTGTCAACTATAGAAAACTTATTAATGACCGGGATTACAAATGAATAGAGTATTGTTAAATCAAATAAGTCACTTCATGCATGACAGAAAACTAACTATGAAAACAGGCATTTTTGGGATCATACTATTTCTTCTAATTTCTCCTATATCAGCAGAAACCCCTTACATAGGGGTTTCTTTAACTGAGCTCAGTAAAGAGGATATTGAACAGCTCGGAACAGATTGTGCAGTAAAAATTGAAATGGTCGTTCCGGGCTCTCCGGCTGAAGAAGCTGGTCTTCAGGAAGGCTGGATAATTCTCAGCATTAATAATAAAAGAGTTTGTTCTCCTGATGACGTAGAGAGTATTCTCAATACGACCAAAACAAATGTCATTGTAGTTCTGCTTACTCTATCAGAAAAAGAAGAGCACGAAATATTTGTAGAATTGGGAGACCGTGACGAACTTAGTATGGAAAACTATATTTCGCAAATCTTTTCTACCCGTAGAAAATACGTAGGATTTAACATACAGTTTTTAAGTGTCCAATTAAAATCATTTTTCGGAGTAGAAAATGGTGTTCTCGTATCAGAAGTTGAGTTTGGTTCTCCAGCTTATCTGGCAGATATCAGAGCTGGTGATGTAGTTATGACTCTGGATGGACATCTGGTAGATAAAATCACAGATATGCGCAAATTGCTGAAAAGAAAAGAAGTAGGTGATACGCTCCTTATAGTAGCAGACAGACGCGGAGAAATCCTGAGGAGAGAACTTTTGATAAGTGAGAAAAAAATCGACAGCTTAGCAGATGTTGATATTGATGATTGGATTATTGCCGGACAATCTCAAGCAGATTATGAAGAATTGAGAAATTGGATTCAAAATCTTGTGTCAGATTCTACTAAAAGTGAGATAAAAATTACAATTGAAAAAATGAAACAGGAATTAGACAATCTAAAAGAAAATTTATAAATCTCTTCTGCAACGTTAATGATTACAAAAAAGCCGAACAACCTCGGCTATTTCTTTTTCTTTCCTGATAGTGCAGCTTCTAAAAGATCTCCGAGAGTATCTCCGGTTTTATCCGGATTTACATTGTCACTGTATTTATTTATCATCATACGGGTTTGTTTAATCTCGTTCATACTTTTCCTACGGGGAGCATTCCCTGATAAACCGTTTTCTGATTGTTTAAAACCACACTTTTTATTGGTACAAACAAAACCCTTTTTTCCCCGCAGCTCAGTAGTTCGCATTGGTGAACCGCAGCTTGGACAGATATTTTCAGATGTAATGTCGTCACTGAATTTTTTGGTAGACTTTTTTACCTCATCAACCAAAGAAATTGTATTTGAAATTATGTCAGAGAGAAATTTCTGATTTTTTTCAGTACCTTTAGCTATGAGACTAAGTCTTTTTTCCCACTTTGCTGTCAATTCTGGAAGTCTTAATTCTTCAGGTACAAGATCAATTAACTGTCTTCCCCTTGATGTTGGGATAAGCGATTTTCCTTCTCTTTCTACATAGAAATTACTCAGGAGTTTCTCAATAATTTCCGCTCTGGTAGCTGGAGTTCCAAGTCCTCCATCTTTAATTGATTCACGCAATTCTTCGTCTTCAATGAATTTTCCAGGACTTTCCATGGCAGTCAGAAGGGTAGCTTCTGTGTATCTTGCCGGAGGTTGAGTTTTCTTGGCTTCCAGAATAGTTTTTTTCACGGATAAGCGATCATTCTTTTTTAAATTGGCAGGAATTCTTTCGTTTTCGATTTCTGCATTTTCCGGGATTTTCCAGCCGGCATCAATTACACTCTTCACATCTGTTTTGAATGATTCACCACAAATATCTATTTTAATCTTTGTAACCTCATATTTGTAGTCAGGATAAAGCACTGCCAAAAATCGTCTGATAACAAGATCATATATTTTTAACTCGTCAGCAGAGAGGTCATTCAGCCTTGCCTTTTCTTCAGTAGGAATAATAGCGTGATGGTCAGAAACTTTTGCATCGTTTACAAATCTTTTCCCTGGTTTCAGTTGTACTGACTGTAAAGGTTTCACTAACCCGCAGTATTTACCGAAATTAACCGCTTTCAATCTGTCCTGAAGAGTTGGGACTATATCAGCAGTTATATAGCGGGAATCAGTACGCGGATAAGTTACAATTTTGTGTCTCTCGTAAAGAGACTGCATGATGGAAAGCGTGTGCTGAGCAGAGAAGGAATAACGTTTATTTGCTTCTCTTTGAAGTTCAGTTAGGTCGTAGGCGAGAGGTGGCAGTTCCTTTTTTCTTTCAGTTTCGATATCAGTTACTATAGCTGTTTGTCCATTGATCTTATCAATTACTTCATCTGCTTTAGTTTTTTGGTAAAAACGACCCTCTCCATTTTTTCCTATCCATTTTGCTTTAAAATGACCAAAATCTGCAAATACATTCCAATAATCAACCGGTGTAAAATTCTCAATTTCTTTTTCTCTATCAACAATAAGAGCAAGAGTTGGAGTTTGAACCCTACCAGCTGACAGCGAAGAATCAAATCTACAGGTAAGAGCTCTGGAAACATTTAATCCTACCAACCAATCTGCTTTTGCCCTGCTAAAAGCAGCCTGGAATAAATTGTCATACTCGATACCATTTTTTAATTTTTTGAAACCATCCAAAATAGCGGAATCAGTTTGAGAAGATATCCACAAACGTTTAAATGGACCTTTCCAGCCTGACAAAATCATAATCCATCTTGCAACGAGCTCTCCTTCTCTTCCTGCATCTGTGGCTATTATAAACTCACTGATATCATTTCTGCGGATAAGGTTTTTAACTGTATTAAACTGGGGGGACGTTTTTTTTATTACCATCAATTTGAATTTTTCCGGAATGATTGGCAAATCATTCATTGACCAGTGTTTATATCGAGCATCATAAAAAGCTGGTTCTGCCAGTGTAGCAAGATGTCCCAATGCCCAGGTAATGATGTAATTCTTCCCTTCTATATAACCTTTGTTTTTTTGATTACAACCAAGTACTCTTGCTAATTCTCTTCCAACACTCGGTTTTTCTGCTAATACAATTGCTTTCATGTTACTTCCAATAGTTTTTTGTCAGAAAAAAATGCCTTCTTTTTATGGAAAGCATTTTCTTTTAAATATCATAATCCGTACTCTCAATATATAGATTCATCTACAATTAATAGCTATTTTAACCGGGCAGGATGATTTTTTTCCAGTTGCCATTCGCGACAGATTTTCTCAACCTCACGAAAGTTTACTTTTCCACTTCCCATCATGGGAATGTCTTCAATGAGAAAAAATTCTTTGGGAATTGCTATAGAAGGTAATTTTTTACTCAAGTGTTTTAACAGCTGTTTAATGTTTATGTCTTTTGTAGTGAACGCAGCAATAATGTCAGCACCCTTATATGGATTGGGAACATCCACCACACAACATATAGCATCTTCTGGCATCAATTTTTCCAGTTCATTTTCGATTTTTACCAAAGAAACCATTTCTCCACCAATTTTGACAAATCTGCGCAATCGTCCCCTATGCCATAGGTATCCATCTCTGTCCAATACTCCCATATCACCTGTATCATACCAACCGTTTCTAACTCTCAGTGAAGTTTCTTCCAAATCCCCAAGGTAACCAGTCATAACAAGGTCTCCTTTCACTATAATCTTGCCTTCCTTCCCAACCGGCAAATCTTCACCGGTCTCTCTGTCTACTATCCTGACTTTTACATTTGGAAGAAGTTTACCAACGCTACCCGGTCGGCAGCTTCCACCAATATTGGTAGATATCACAGGACTTGTCTCAGTAGTTCCGTATCCTTCCATCAAATCTACTCCATGTTCTTTTTGATACAGATCTCTCAAGTGATCAGGCAGCTTATCTGCTCCAGAAATGGCTACTCTAAGGCTAGAAAAATCACCCTTACTAGCTTTTTTAAGGTAACCATAGTAGAAAGTTGGAGTTCCCACGATAATTGTTACAGCATATTTTTTGATAGAATCCACTATTGCTTTATAATCAAGCGGATTTGCATGGGCAACTATGGAAAAGCCAAAGACAATGGGCAACCAGAAAGTTATTGTTAAACCAAAAACATGAAAATAAGGAAGATTTGCAATGAATATTTCATTTGGCAATAAATTCAATATTTTGTTAATATTTATTAATTGATGATTTATATTCTTATGAGAAAGCTGAACAGTCTTGGGATTTTTTTCACTTCCACTGGTAAAAAGTATTACGATATCTTCTTCCATGCTGCCCGAGTAAAACATTTTTGACAAAATGGGAGTTGGTAAAAGAGAAATAGAAGCAGCAGAAAGTTTATCTTTAATAGTGACTTCTTTCATTATATCTTCAATAAACACCATACCTCTAATCGGATCAATTCCCAATTTCTCTATCAATTTCTTACTTGTAATTATCGTTCTGAATGAGCATTTATCCTGGGCATATAGGGCGTTTTCTCTAGCTCCGGTAGAATAATTAATCATAACCGGCACTTTACCATTCATCAAGATTGCCAGCATTGTCAGCATACAACCGGCAGATGTTGGCACCATGACCCCGACATAATGTTCTCTGTAGGCAGAAAATTTTCTGGCTAGAATTATCGAGGCTATTAGCATTTTGTTATATGTTAAATCTTTTCCGGTTGCCTGATCATAAACTGCAATTCTTGTTTTATTTGTTTTAGCAGTGCGAATAAATTGTTGATGTAACTGCATTAGTAACCTCATGTTTTTTAATTTCAAAAAATTATCAATATGATTTGTTGTCAAAAAATATTTGCTAACTTTAACTTTGAATACAAGATATGTTGATATTTAGAATTCAATTCAGAAATTTCTACAATTAATTACAAAATCAACTCAATTATTATCGGAACAATTATTGTTAAAGAAACTCCATTAAGAACTGATATCATGGCAAATTGCTTTCCTGCGTGTCTGATAACGATGGGTAAAGTAGTATCCATTGAGGTTGCTCCACCGCTCGAAATTATTGACATCTTGCCAAATAGCGCAACAATCACAGGTGCAAAAACGAGTGTAATTATTTCTCTGATAATATTTGAAAGTAAAGCAATAACTCCCAGATTCTGGCTATGAATATTTTTAATTATTATACTGGAAAGAGAGTAATATCCAAAGCCTGCCCCTACAGCCATACATTCTTTTATTGAATACGTTAAGAAAAGAGAAACAAATACAGATCCAATTAGTGTACCAGTTGCAGTTGAAAGAGGTATTAATAAGGCTTTGATTGAATTATTCCTTATAAGTTTCAAATTATCAGCAGATCCCCCGATACTAATGCCCACCAGAAAAACAAGAAGAAGTAATGCCAGATATGTCAGGTTATCAATATCAAAAGTTTCTGCAACAATAACGGAATTGCCAACGAAAACTCCCACTATAAAACATATAGAGATTATAATACTGCCTTTCAATTGATTGTATCCTTAAAGAAAAGCTTTTCAACCAACATAGTAATAATTACTGAACCCAGTACTGATGCTATTGCAATAGAAAATGCAGTCAACCCCAGTTTTGATAAGTTTGACATGATTTCTTTGTCATAGCCGACTGAAATGCCTAGTAGGAATACAAGTAGATAGACAATATAAGATGAACTTTTTTCTGATAATTGGATTATTTTTTGGTGTTTTTTTGTGATGAATCCCAGAAGTAGTCCGATGAAAAAAAACAATATGACTAGCATTTTACCTCAGATGGTTGGTGCTGGAGGGGGGATTCGAACCCCCACAGGCGTACGCCCACTAGACCCTGAACCTAGCGTGTCTACCGATTTCACCACTTCAGCACTGATATAATGGCTGGGATGGGAGGAGTCGAACCCCCACATACGGAGCCAGAACCCGCTGTACTACCATTATACTACATCCCATTATATTAAAATTGGCTGGGCTGGGAGGATTCGAACCCCCGTATAGCAGGACCAAAACCTGCTGCCTTACCGCTTGGCGACAGCCCAACGTGGTGGCGGAGAGAGAGGGATTCGAACCCTCGGTGAGCTTTTGACCCACATACGCTTAGCAGGCGTACACCTTAAGCCAACTCGGTCATCTCTCCAAAATGGCGGAGGATGAGGGACTCGAACCCCCATGGGGAAACCCCGGCGGTTTTCAAGACCGCTGTCTTACCAATTAGAACTAATCCTCCGAAAGAACATATGCTATTGATTAATAACTAATTAATCATAGTGAACGTCACAAGGAATTGCAGAAAAAAAATATAGGATTTTATGTCAATATTTTTTTTCTTACTTTGAAATAATGAGATTGTAACCAGTATAACCCCATTAATAGCCATATTATCCTTTCGTTAACGCTCTATATTTTTCAAATTTCCCGTAACTCTGTATATTCACCGACAAAGATGTTTTTGACATCTTATCGACACTCTCAAACTGTTTCTGTATTACATTTTTATCTACTTCTAACCTTAATTCATCAGCCACTTTATCAATGATCCAAGATACAGGATCAGCTTCTTGAGACGAAATTAATCCTGATTTGCTTAACATCAATAAAAAATCAGCAAAATATGTTTTTCCTGTAGGATTGTTGAACTTTGTCAACTGCATGTCATCTGAATATGCAGTTCCCGAAATCTCCAGATAATTAGGTAATGGCATTAAAATATCAGGTCTTATAGATTCATTGAAAGCATTGAACGAATTGAAAGATATTACTGTTCCTGATTTAAAGATTCTTTCCAATTCACTATTTTCCGGATATTCACCATAAATTATAGCCAGATCTGTTTCCTCGGCTACTCCCTCCACTATTTTAGCTTCCAAAAGTCCATTGTAGTTCTTCCACATCGATGTAGAAATAACTCCTGAACCTTCTGAGAAGTCACACACAGATACAGCAAGCTTCCATATTTTTCCGATAACTTCCTCTGATACTGTGTTAATATTGTAGATAAATATAGTCTTGCCTGGTAGCTTTTTCCCCGTTTTTTCAATGTTTTCATCGCAATCACAATCACAACCACACTTGCACTTATTCATATCCTCCAGCACGGAAGCAACATCATCTGTCTGATAATAGCAATCAGCTAATTTGTTAAACTCGTTGTCAAAATTGTTAATCAACACCAATTTTTTCCCTTTGCGCTGTTCTAATCTTGCTAAAGTCCTTACTGTTTGACTTATTTCACCAATAATTACAATTGCTTCAGCTTTTGACAAATCCGAATATTTTACTATTGGATACGCTTTTTTTAACTCTCTGTCAATGAAGTCATTCCTTACTGAAAGAGAACATATTTTAGATTGGGTAGTTTGCGCAATTTTTTTCCACACAAGTATTTCTTCATTGGTTGTATCAGGAGAAATGTATATTTTTCTGGTCTCACTTTTCTTAAATACTTCAGCAAATTTTGAAGAAATTTGAGAATAACTCATGTCTATGTAACCGTTTTCCCCAAGAAGTTGTGGAGTTGTAATTCTATCACTTTCATAATAACCCTGCCATCCGAATTTACCTTTAAAACAAAGGTTTCTTCCATTGAAAGACAACTTTTCAGGAACTGTAATCTGTCTAATTATTCCGGATTCTGAAAAAACCTCAATTGAACAACCAGCTCCGCAGCTGCCACAATTCTGAACATTGGATTGAGCTGAGTGAGGATTAAGTTTATAGTTAAGATTTCGTTCAACAAGTGCACCAACAGGGCAAACCTCGATACACTTTCCGCACGATTCACAGGTAGTTTTAGTAAGGCTTTCACCAAATTCTGGAGCTACAATAGTTGTGAAACCACGATAAATGTAGCCTAATACTCCGGCACCCTGTATTTCCATACAGGTTCTAATACATCGTCCACACTTTATACATTTGTTTGGATCCCTAAGAATAAAAGGATGACTGTCATCAATCGGGTGACGATTTATTGATCCCCAGAAACGACTTACATCCACTTCATAATCAGTGGCATAATTCCTTAGTTTACAGGTAGAATTAACCTGACATCCGCATTCTAAACATCTTTTAGCTTCAGATATTGCATCTTCTTCAGAGAAACCCAGTTCAACTTCTGCAAAATTTGCAGCTCGTTCTTTTGCCTCTATTTCGGGCATTTTATAGCGGTTTATTTTAGGATATTGTTCGTATTCTGCAACAGAAATTTCTTTTAATTTCTGAGCTTTTTTTGAATCAAATTTAGCTTTTAATAATCCCACAGGTATTTTACGAAGAAATCTATCAATCATCTCTGCAGCTATTCTGCCATCTGCAATCGCTTCTATCGCAGTTGCCGGACCTCTTCGAAAATCACCGCCAGCAAACAGATTTTCGATTCCTGTATACATAGTATTTTCATCAACTTCAGCCGTTCTCCATTTTGATAAAGGCAGAATTCGTCCATTAATTTTATGTTCATCTTCAGCCAGGAAATCAACATCAGGTTGTTGTGAAATTGCTGCAATGACAGTGTCGAATTTTTCACTGAAAAATTCACCAGTTGGTTGAGGACTTCTTCTGCCACTGGCATCCGGTTCACCCAATTCCATTTTCTCAAGCTTAACAGACTGTAATTTTTCTCCTTCTCCAATAAATTCAACCGGATTAGTCAACATATAGAATTTGATTCCTTCTTCATCCGCCGCATCAACTTCATAAGCTTCTGCCGGCATTTCTTTACGGGTACGACGATAAATAATCGTGACATCACTTCCCAGTCTTATGGCAGTTCTGGCACAATCAATGGCTGTATTTCCACCACCTACTACAGCGACTTTTTTCCCTATCTGAGGTTTGTAACCCAAAGCAAAATTTTTCAGGAAATCTACACCAAGATAAACTCCCTGCAGATTACTCCCCTTTACTCTCATAGGAACAGCCATTTGTGCACCTAAAGCCAAATAAACAGCATCATAATCTTTTACAAGATTGGATAATTTTATATCTTTCCCAAGTTCGATACCAGTTTCAATTTTCATTCCATTTGCACACATAAGTTTAATTTCAGCATCCAGGATAGATTTCGGAAGACGATATTCCGGAATACCATATCTAAGCCAACCACCGGCAGCAGGAGCCGATTCATATATAGTTACATCATATCCTTCATTGCTAAGATAGTAGCCACACGTTAAGCCGGAAGGTCCGGCTCCAATGATTGCAATCTTTTGATTCTTTGACTCTTTTTTCGTTGGGACATAGCTCCATGAATCATTAAGATCAAAATCTGCAGCAAATCTTTTCAATTGTCTTATTGCAATCGGTTCTTCCACTATTGTTCGTCGGCATTCTTTTTCGCAAAATGCCGGACAAACTCTGCCAATAGAAAGTGGCATAGGCAAATTCTCTTTAATAACTCTGACAGCCTCATGATACTGACCATTAGCGATAAGAGATACGTAAGTCTGGATATCTACTTTGTCGGGACAGGCAATTTTGCAAGGCGCTTCACAATCTGCATAATGGTCTGACAGAAGTAACTCTAAAGCCATCTTGCGGGCAGCAAATACTTCCGGTGTATTCGTATTAATTTCCATGCCTTCAGTAACTTCTGTAGCACATGCCGTTATAAAACCACGTCTACCTTTTACTTCTACTGCACAAACCCAGCATGAACCATAAGGTTTCAATTCTTCGTCATGACATAAAGTGGGTATTTCTATTCCGTTATCTCCGGCAACTTCTAATATTGTTTTACCTTTAACAGTTTCGACTTCTTTACCATCTAAAATGATCTTTATAGTCATAGTCCCACTCCTTAATTTTTTAAAACTGCATCAAAACGACATGCGTCAAAGCATGCACCGCATTTAATACATTTTTCCTGATCTATTATGTGAACTTCCTTTACCTTGCCGGCAATAGCATCAACCGGACATTTACGTGCACATGCTGTACAACCTACACATTTAGTAGGATCTATCTCATATTTTATCAATGACTTACATACTCCAGAAGGACATTTTTTGTCCCGAATGTGGGCAATATATTCATCTTCAAAATATTTCAAAGTAGTCAACACCGGATTAGGAGCAGTTTGTCCTAAACCACAGAGGGAAGTTTTTTTTATTTTTTCAGACAAATCTTTTAATTCCTGAATATCTTTCATTTCACCCTTACCTTCTGTGATTCTGGTCAAAATCTCCAGCATACGTTTGGTTCCGATTCGACAGAAAGTACATTTCCCGCATGATTCATTCTGGGTAAATGTCAGGAAGAATTTTGCAACATCTACCATACAGGTTCCTTCATCCATAACTACCATTCCACCGGAACCCATGATTGCGCCAGTTTGAGTAATAGAATCATAATCAACCAGAGTATCAAGAAGAGCAGCCGGGACACAACCTCCTGAAGGACCTCCCAATTGAACTCCTTTAAAGGGTTTAGAAGTCTTCATTCCGCCACCGATTTCGTAGATAACTTCTCTCAATGGCATTCCCATTGGCACTTCAATCAAACCACTGTTACGAATCTTGCCTG
The DNA here is from genome assembly GCA_028690365.1 of Candidatus Cloacimonadota bacterium. GTDB lineage: Bacteria > Cloacimonadota > Cloacimonadia > Cloacimonadales > JAQVBK01 > JAQVBK01. Next base: position 8,961 of record JAQVBK010000009.1, on the reverse strand, counting down.
CCAGAGCAAAAACTTTGGTTCCCTTGCTTTTCTCTGTTCCGTATTTTGCGTATTCCTTAGCACCTTTCAGAATTATCCAGGCAACATTGGCATAGGTTTCTACATTGTTTATATTAGTTGGGTATCCCCACAATCCCGATTTTGCCGGAAAGGGTGGTCTGATATTAGGCATTCCTCTTTTCCCTTCAATGGAAGCCATGAGAGCAGTCTCTTCTCCGCAGACAAATGCTCCGGCACCTTCTTTTATGTGAAGTTCAAAGCTGAAATCAGTTCCCATTATTCTGTTTCCCAAATAACCTGCTTTTTCAGCATCTGCAATAGCAATTTTCAGATGTTTTATTGCCAGAGGATATTCAGCCCGACAATAGATATAGCCTTCATCAGCTCCTACAGCATAAGCACAGATTGCCATTCCCTCTATGATGCTGTGTGGATCACCCTCCAGAACACTTCTATCCATGAAAGCTCCCGGATCACCTTCGTCTGCATTGCAAATCACATACTTTTTTGCAGATTTTTCTACATAGGCAAATTTCCATTTCATTCCCGTGGAAAATCCTGCCCCTCCTCTTCCCCTTAAGCCAGAATCTGTAATCTCTTGAATTATAGCTTCTCTATCCATTTCTTTTAATGCTTTTTCCAAAGCTTTATATCCATTATTCGAAATATAATCATCCATTGACTCCGGATTGATTTTTCCACAATTTCGTAGAACAATTCTGACCTGTTTCTCCAGATTATTATTCTGAGGAGCACTTGATTCTGAGGCAAGAATAACAGAGTCATCTTTTTCCCCGTTCAAATAATTATTATATATTCGTTCTATGTCATTAATTTCAACATGACCATAGGTAACAGTTTCTCCCTGCTTCGAAGAAATCTCCACCAAAGGTTCGTATGAACACATTCCTATGCAGGCTGTCTTATCAAGTGTTGCATCAATTTTACCTGCTTCAATTAGCTTCTGCAACTCATTATAAACATCTCCGGCACCAGCTGCTAATCCGCAGCTTGCCATCCCAACTTTAATTTTTATTTCGTGCAAAATTACCTCCTGAATAGGTTTCAGTAAAATGAGAATTTGTTGTTATTTTTTACCATATTTTTTTAATACACTCGCAATTGATTCTGCTGTTAATTTACCGTGAGTACTGCTATCCACCATTATAACCGGAGCCAGGCTGCAGCAGCCAAGACATGCAACTTCCATCACGGTAAACTGACCATCTGAAGTTGTATCTTCTCCGTTGCCCAGATTTAGTTCAGACCTGATTGCACTAAGTATAGTTTCTGCTCCAGAAACATGACATGCTGTTCCTTTACAGACTTTTATAATATGTTCACCCTGAGGCTTCAATCTAAACATTGTATAAAAAGTTGCAACACCATAAATTTCTGCCAATTTCAGATCAGTATTATCTGCTACATACTTCATAACCTCTTTTGACAAATATCTTTCTATTGCTTGTATTTCCTGAAGTAGTGGAATTGTACAACCTTTCCTGCTTTTGTACTTTTGAATTATTGCATCAATTTTTTCCTTGTTCTTCATAATCATACCTCTCTTATTAGACATCATTTTTGTTTTCCAACAGGTGCAATATAAATCACAAACTCATCTTCTCCATCCAGTTCTAGTAATGAGTCGGCTTTTTGCTGATCATATGCCGCAATCGCACAAACTCCACAGCCAATTGATTCTGCTGCAAGATAGAGATTCTGACAAACATGTCCGGCATCTAACAAAATAGTCTTATGTGCTGCAAAAGAGTAACGCCATTCGCTACGATAAGGAATTACCGACCAGAAGAAACAGACCGCTGAACTTCCAGCAAAATTTTGACCAGAACACGCTTCTGTGACTAAATCCGGAAGATTTTGCGGAGATTTGAGTTTTATCAGTTCATGCTTTTCAGCATCGTAAAAATAAAGCCCCTGTTCAAGACCTTCTACTCTGTTAACTGCTAGGTAGGTTTCAAACGGATGACGACAACCGCCTGATGGTACTGTTCGTAAAGCAATAAATGAAGCATCAAAACGTTTGAAAACACGTTTTATACCCTGAGTAGTCCATAATAGAAATGATAGTTCATCAAGTGAAATTGATTGGTCAGAATATTCTCTTCTGCTTTGCCTTGATTTTACCAATTCAGGAAATTTATTGTTGATTAGTGGACAATTATCATGTTCAGGCAGTGAAATTATGTTGCCTGACACTTTTTTCAAAATAGGAGGCTGTGGCTTCCCTTCTTTCTGATGAGTAGTTTTTATATCCACAAAATTTGCTCTCAGAAGTTCTCGTCTTTCATTCCATTCATTCATAATTATACACTCCTTTTGAGATGTTAAAAATTTTTCAATATCCTTTTTACCGTTGAAATCTTTTGAGATTTCAGAGAATTTTGTTAATGAACGTTAAGAATTTAATCACCAGGTAGAGATCTAACGACATTATGGGTTAATATACCATTTAACCAGATTATAATAATTTTTACAGTTCTTGCAAGTAATCGGAGTAATACGGAAATTGAAGTCCTGTTTTCCTGCTCCTTTAACCTTGAATTTGCCTACATATATTGCTTCATTGTTTTCATTTTTGTTTGCAAATTCTAATGGAATTGTCTCCCAAACACTGTTGTACTTGTAAAAAAGTTCAACTTTAAAGAGTTTTTCATCAGCTTCAGCAAGATAGACTTTTGCCTTTACTTCAAATTCCTGACCACTGTCAATGCTGTCTGAATCAGGCATATCCAGATTACACTCAATGAAGTTGATTTTATTCCAGTTAGAGTAAATATTTGACGAGGTTGACATTATTTTTTTGAGGCTGTTGTAATCATTTGAACGCATCAGTTTAATTAGTTCATGACCTCTAAGATAGAATTTGTAGTTATACTCTCGCAGCATTCTGTGAATGTTGAAACCAAGCCCTACATCGTGCATCGATTGTTTCATTCTTCTCACCCATTCAATGGGCAGACCGTTTTTATCTCTGTCGTAAAATAATTTTGCAAGCTGATGCTCCAATAGATCGTAAATTTCAGCAGCCTCTAAACGATCTCTCACGTCCGGGTCAGTAACTGATTCACCTGAAACAATGCTCCAACCATTGTAAACATCGTAACACTCTGGCCACCAGCCATCCAGAACGCTTAGATTTAACACACCATTAATTCCGGCTTTCATACCGGAAGTACCACTTGCTTCCTGGGGTTTAATGGGATTGTTAAGCCAGACATCAACTCCCTGCACCAAATGTCGTGCAACATCTATATCGTAATTCTGGACAAAGACGAAGCGATCTTCAATACTGTTTTCTTTAGCAAAATCTATGAGTTCTTTAATAATTGCTTTCCCTGTTTCATCAGCAGGATGAGCCTTGCCGGCAAAAACAAATTGAATTGGCTGTTCCGGATTGTTAATCAGCTTAAGTAACCTTTCTTTATCCCGAATAATAAGATTTGCTCGTTTGTATGTAGCAAATCGTCGTGCAAAACCTACAGTAAGGAAATTTGGATTCAAAATATTATTTATTGGTTTCTCCAGAGAATACGCTATTCCGTGGTGTTTCAAGCTTTCTGATAACCTTGTACGAATGAATGAAATCATTTGTTCTTTTCTTCTCTGATGAGCTTCCCATATCTCATGATCCGGTATACTGATGATGTTCTTCCAAACTAGTTTATTGTAAGCCATATGAGTGTAATCAGGACCAATATACCTATCAAAAAGTCTGGTTAGTTGTCTGCTTAACCAGCTTTGCAGGTGAACGCCATTTGTAATTGAATCTATGGGCATTTCATCCTCGTATAGGTCAGGGTATATTGAGTGCCACATCTGTTTTGAAACCGCTGAGTGCAATTTTGAAACTCCATTTATGAAACTTGCAAAACGAATAGCCAAAGCTGGCATGAAAAAACTTTCATCATCTTTAACTTTTGCCAGCTCACTGAATTGTTCAAAACTCATTCCTAAAGATGTAATTTTATCCTTCATATATGTTTTGACCAGTTCCATGGGAAATTTCTCATTACCGGCAGGAACAGGAGTATGAGTAGTAAAAACTGTGCTGATTCTTATCAATTCTGTTGCTTCATGAAAAGTAAAACCTTCATTTTTGATCATATCTTCCAGTCTTTTTATAATAAGAAATGCAGAATGCCCTTCATTAAGATGATAGATGGTGGGTTTAATATTGAGAATTTCCATAAGTTTTATGGAACCATAAGCGAGAATAATTTCCTGCAAGATACGCAACTCCCTGTCTGAAACATACAGATGGTCGGTGACTCTTCTAATCTGATCATCGTTCTGTGGAATATTGGTATCCAAAAGGTAAAGCGGTACTGTACCAACATTTATTTTCCATGGCAAAATACTAAATTTCCTTCCACTTATCTCAATATCAAAAATCAGGTCGCTTCCATTATTATCCTTAACCTTTTTAACCGGTTTCGAGTACCATTCATTCTCTCTGTAGCTCTCTTTCTGCTTACCAAGTTCATCAATTTCCTGATTGAAGTATCCGTATTTGTAAAGCAATCCGAATCCTGTTAGTGGGAGCTTACTGTCAGAAGCTGCCTTAAGATGATCACCTGATAAAATGCCTAAACCGCCTGAATATATTGGAATTGACTCGTGTAAACCATACTCCATAGAAAAATAAGCCACATTGAATTCAGAATCTATCTCAATTTTATTGCCTTGTTCATCATGAAAATCTCCGGGAAAGTTCATATAATTACGAAATTTCCAGTAAACTGAGTCCATTTCATACAGAAATCCCTTTGAATGAGCAAGTTCTTCTAGTCTTTTTTCTGATACACTATGCAATAGTTTCACCGGATTGTGATTAAACTTTCTGAACAAAACAGGGTCAATTCTGCTATAAAGTTGATAAGCATCAGAATCCCAGGTAGACCAAACATTCTGAGCCATTTCAAATAAGTGTTCCAATTCTGAGGGGAGTTTTGGTTTTACATAAAATTCTCGGAATTTTACATCATTCATATTACCGCCTTTGTTTGTAATCAAAAAAGCCCGTAAAAACGGGCATAAAGGTTAATCAAGGAGATTTTCGATTTTTTTGCTGATTTTTGACTTGCCTGCTGCCCCTATGATGGTATCAGAAGGTTCTCCATTTTTGAAAATAATCAGAGTTGGTATGCTCATGATACTATATCTGGTAGCCAATTCTTTATTGGCATCAATATCTACTTTTGCAAACTTAACTGTCTGCATTTCTTCTGATAATTCTTCAATAGTTGGTTGAATCATTCGGCAGGGAGCACACCAAGTAGCCCAAAAATCTACCAATACTACTCCTTCCTTTATAAATTCATCAAATTTTGCGGTAGTTAATTCGTGAACCATTTTTCCTCCTGTATATTCTGTTTCTCAAAAATTAAATATATATAGCTGATGAGAGATAACCTACCACCTGGCTGTTGTCTCCACTGTTCATACCTGAGTGTGCATAATTAAGATTTGAAGCGGATTTATAACCAAGTAATTCGGCTAATCTTAAAAGAACTATAATTCCCTCCAACCCACAGGCTTCAATTTTTCCCTGTTGAGCCAGATCGTAAAGTTTATTGTAATTTAATTCTACAATACAATCCGCTAGTAAGCTATCCATGGTTTCAGCAATTTTCGCATCGTAATAATGTGAAAGATCTGTACTTGCAATTATCACAAAATCCTGAAGTCTGTCTTGCAGTATTTTATACAGAATCTCAGCCAGAAAAAAGCTGTTTTCTAAATCCTGCTGACCATAAACTATGGGAATTATGCTACATTCGGGTTTTATCACCTGTAGAAAAGGTAATTGGACTTCCAGGGAATGCTCTGAATTGTGGACATTTTTGTAAAATGGTAATTTGTATATTTGCTGTATTTCAGAAACAATGTCTTTATTCACTTTTACCTGCCCTAGCGGTGTTTCGTAAAATGAATAATTCCCCACAGAAAACATGAAACCTCCGACTCTGTGGCTGGGAGCTAATATAACAGCGGTATTGAAATCTTTTTTGCTAATTGTTTTGTATCCATACGCAGCTGTTTTACCTGAGTATATATATCCTGCATGGGGAACAATTATCCCAAGGATATCGTCAGGTTTATATTTTGATTCTGGAATTTCAGTCATAAAATCTTCAATCTGCTTCCTGAGACTTGTAGAATCGGCAGTATAAAATGATCCAGCAACACAAGATTGTCTGATTTCATTTTCTCGATTCATGATTAGCCTCCAGATTAAGTTTTCCGATTTTTTCTCCCATCAATATTTTTGTTTCTAATCCATTTTTAGTGTTTTTAAGTAAATCTTTGTCAATTAAAACTTTATTTTTTTGAAATAACAACAAAACTGTAGAACCACCAAATTTGAAGTATCCTTTTTCCTGTCCTTTCTCTACATTTGAATAAGGAGTAAAAGTTTGCAGAATACTTCCGACCAAAGTTGCTCCAATTTCTGCAATAATGTAAGAATCAATTTTTTCATTTTTAACTAATGTTATTTGTCTTTTATTCTGTGCAAAGGTCTTGATTTTTCTCCTTGTGGAGTGTGGTGAAACAGAGTAATACTTCCCTTTAATCTCTGTAGCTTCTTCGACAATACCGGGGAAAGGAAAATGAAAACGATGATAATCGGCAGGACACAATCTAAGTACAAACATAGAACAGTTTTCAAATTTGTGAAACAGTTCTTCATTTTTTAGAAAAGCTGAAAGAGAATAGCCTAATCCTTTAATCCTTATGATTGAAGAACTATCAATATTGTTAAATGCAAGCAGTTTGCCATCTCCAGGGGAAACAATTGAATCCGGCTTACGATCTATCGATCTGGCACCTGGTTTAAGTTTTCTGGTAAAAAAATCATTAAAACTAGAAAATGGAATGGAGCTATCAAAATCGTCCATATCAATATCAAGGTTGTTAACAAATGGTTCTATCTTTTTCTTAGATTGTTGTCTATCCATTAATTTTCCATAAAAAGAAGATATCAGTTTCCTTTTTATAATAGTCTCAAGTGTAATTTTACCGATTGGATTATAATACAACCACTTCAGCCAAAGTTCACCGGGAATCTTTTCTCTATGAATTGTACCTGTTTTGCGATCAATATAGAAAACTGGTTGAAATAGAACTTTGTTATGTGTAATCTTTGATTTCATACTGCCCAAATGTAAAAAAGCCTCAGGATAACCTGAGGCTTAATAAATTAGTTAACTAACCCCAGTACATCCCCCAGAAGGAACTGTATCCTGCCAATAAGCAGTGAGATACGTGCCATAACTGTATAACCAAAGGATGCACCAAAGCCAATCATCATGAACCAAACACCAACCTGAGAAACTTTACCATACAATCCGGTATGTGCTTTTGAGAAATAAAAGTACATCAAAATTGTAACAGTTCCTATAAAAATCAGGAATGTGTTAATATTATCGATGGGAAGCATTGCACTTCTCATCTGAACCAGCACGGATGAGTGCATTGAAAGAGGAACACCCATACCTACAATACCCATACCAAAAGCGATGGGATATCTTGCTAGCCAGCCATAATTCTTTGAGAATCGGAATATATAAAGAATACCTATTACAACTGGAATCAGGAATATGAATTTATGCTGCAGAAAAATTGGTGTGTACACAAACGGAATAAAAGCCTGTTGATATACCAACGGTACCGCATATCCCATTGAAACTCCAACCAGAAGTTGTTCAGCAAATTTATAAAAAGGGTTGTCCTTATAGAGAAACGAGAAAATACTCAGAGTTAGGAAAGCCCCTACCAGATTACTTATTGTTTCAAACATTTTTCCTCCTACCTGCCGGTTTTCTTTTTGCTCATGAAATAACCAACGTTTCCAATCAGAATGAAAACTATTATCATAATATGAGCTACCGACTGTGCATTCATACCAATTCTGGCAGTTTTAAATTTATAGTCCAGTTTAACATCAGTTACAACTTCTTTCTTTTCATTATTCTCTTCATAGATGTAAGTAACATAATCGGTATTCAATGGAATGATAATTTCTCTGTGTAACTCTCTGCTTAAAGGTCTGCCATTGGGGTAATCCCCATTAGAATAAGCAGCAAACAAATCAACCAGAGCTTCATATTCTGCTGCACCTTTTAATCCACTTAACATTCCGATTAATTGTCCTGATTGCAGATAAGGATAATTGTCTGCAGCCATAACAGCTGTTATGCCGGCAGCAACGTTTGCCCCAAATTTTACTCTGGCATAGGTAATCCAGGAAAACACACTTCCTGAAGCTGAAAAATCCATAACCAGATTCATATCGTTGTAGTTTTTTATATCCTGCATAATAGGCAGGTTTTCTATTTTCCTTCCTTCTGAATCAGTATCTACAGCTTCAGCGATATCTTCACCCATCCCCAACAGAATTGGGAGAAACAAAGAATAAGGTTTAAACCCAAAATTTACGTAATCGACTCCGGAAACAACTTCCGGAAAATCTTCTTTCGCAATATTTATGGAATAGTCTACCAGGGGTGAAGCAGCTTCGAGAAACGTAAGAGTGAATACTTTAATGTTTCTTTCGAAGCAATGTCTAAGGATTGCAACTTCCATCGGCAGTAATTCAGCAGTGGTTGAAGCATCATGAGAATAACACAAAAGAATTGCTTTGTCAGGTCTCCCTGAAAAAGAATCTATCATTCTGTATACATTTTCAGTCGGTTCAGTAACATACGTTTTGGAATTATATGGGATGAGAAGAGGAATAATGATTGCCAAAGCAACAATCAGATATATATATCTTCTATCCAGTGATTGCAGTTTTTCATAAAAATTCATTTTCCCTCCTATTAATCGCCGCCACCGAGGTATGTTCTTTCGATACCAAGGAGGATTTTAAGTGATGTTGCAGTCATACCGAGTCCAACGCCGGTAGCAATACCTCGTTTTGAAGCAAGATTCGGAACA
>JAQVBK010000191.1 GCA_028690365.1 Candidatus Cloacimonadota bacterium | reverse complement strand
CAGTGTTTTATACAAGAACTTACATATTATATATTGTTCACAAGGAACTAAGCTGTAAAATGAAGCAAATTCAGGACGGCTTGAAAACCGATCTCGAAATCTACTTCATTGACGCGTAAGCTTAAAATGAAGCAAATTCAGGACAGTCTGAAAGCTGGCCCCGTAATATACTTCATTGGCGCGTAGCTATAAGGTGGAGCAAATTCAGGACGGCTTAAAAACCGATCCCGTAATATACTTCATTTATGGCGTAAACTGCGAGATGAAGCAAATTCAGGACGGCTTGAAAACCGATCTCGAAATCTACTTCATTGACATGTAAGCTTAAAACTGCGAGATGGAGCAAATTCAGGACAGATTAAAACCTGATCCCGTAATAAACTTCATTGACGCGTAAGCTATCAGATGGGGCAAATTAAGGACAGATTGAAACCTGGTCCAGTAATAAACTTCATTGACGCGTAAAGCTGTTAAATGGAGCAAATTCAGGACAGATTAAAACCTGATCCCGTAGTAAACTTCATTGATGCGTAAGCTATAAGATGGAGCAAATTCAGGACGGTTTGAAAACCGATCCAGAAATCTACTTCATTGTTGCATGTCAAACCTTGTGAACCCCTTACTACATCTTTTAATCAACGCTAAAGCGTACAGATATCGTTTTCTCTTCTTTTACTACTTTTCTCAGCTTTTCATATTGTCATATACTTCACTGCAATCGGCATCTGTTAGTTCGTTCAGTTATTCTTTTTGCCATAAGAGTAAGCCTATAGCTCCATTTGCTTTTATTCCATACCTGGAATTTAATTGTCCGGCTTTTTCATTAACGATGCAGTTATAACTCTCTCCTGACTGTTCTTTATCTATACAGGCACAGAGAACACTAATTTCTCCTTCATGCAGCCAGGGATAACGTTTCGAAATTCTTGATAGACACTGTTCGTCAACGTTATCTATAACTAAAAAATCTTTGCAGGAATTTAATAAATTGAAGGTTTCAGGATTTTTCTCAAGCTCTTCATATACCTGTTTTGTAACTGCTAGGTCATACCCACGTTTTTTGTAGATTTCAAAAGCTCCTGGAAAGTAAGCTTCCCTGAGTAAATAAATGATCGAGGAAGCATCAAATATTTTCACGTTTTTACTCCTCCAGTAAATCAAGAAAAGTTTCGATATTTATGCCTGCAAGAAAAGCAGCTCTTTCCAGACTTACGACTCCTTTTCTGTAGATTGAAATCGAGTCTTTAACCCTTGATTCCATAATTCTTTGATATTCGATTGATTCAATGGTAAAGTCCGGATATGAGGCATAGATAAATAGAAGAATTTCGTCATCGGTGAGATTACTTATAAATTCCTTGAAGTCGGCAATTGCTTCTTTTTCTTCTGAAGAGAAGAGGTCTTGCTTCAGACCCAGCACCCTGATCCCTGAAGAAGTAATTTTGTAAGTATAACCCTCTTCTTTTTCAACGAGGTCCATCGATACCAGATTATCCATGCTAACCTCGAAAATTTCGCTATATGGCCCGAGGAACTGAGGAATGAATTCTGCCCACTCATTCACTTTATCAATGTAATTCGATATCAGAAACATTTCTTTTTGAAAAGCAACCTTTCCTTTTACCGGCTTCTCATCATTCACTTTCAATAATTCAAGTATAGTAACGCTTAAAGGAGAAAGGTCCTCTGCAATATTCTCTGATGAAAATCCCAATCTGCTCCCCCCTTAACCTTTAATTCGATGCAGTTGCTATTTGGAATAATGTCTCTTTTTCAAAGGATATGTGACTATATGTGACTATGTTGTATTATATTTCTCATTAGCATCTCTTACAGACTCTTTAACGGAAACAAAATTCAGCGCTCCAGCATTAATGATTTTTTTTCTCAAATTATGATTTATCTCGTGTGGAATACTTTTTACTATTTTTGAGATTCTTCTTCGTTTGTACTGGAAATACAGGCACATATGCTGTATATGGCTTAAATTTTTGATTACATCCCTGAAGAACACAAGTAGACAATTATTTAATCAAATGACATCTTAAAAGTACTTCAAAGTTGAGAATAAAAAAGGTTCGGAGAAAACGGTGGTGAAAAGTGGGGTGAAAAGTGGGGTGAAAAGTTGGGAGAAAAACAATTGGGAATAATTAGAGAGATAATAAACGACCCGCAGATCTCAATTGTGGAACTAAGCCAAAGAATAGGACTCGGTACCACCGCTATTGAAAATAACCTCGCAAAATTCAAAGAAAAAGGCATTTTGAAGCGTGTAGGTCCTGCTAAAGGCGGCCATTGGGAAATAATTGATGAGTCAATGAATTAAAATATTGACGAAGCGTCGGAGTTGTGAAGGTTCGGAGATAGGTTCGGAGAAAATACTCCGGTTCCTGAACGATATTATTAACAAATTAAACGAGGCTTTGACTGATTAAGATGAAAACGATTAAATCTCTAACTGAAGCCGAATTGCCCAAGCTGCCAGAGGTGTGGTCTTGGACAAAATTAGAAATGTTAACTGATCTGTATTCTGGTAAAGCGTTTAAGAAAAGTGAATATTCAGAATCTGGAATTCGGCTATTTCAGATTGCAAATGTATCTTTTGGTTATGCCTCATGGGACAATTTGTCTTATCTCCCATATTCATATTCAGAAGAATATCCAGAACTTGTTCTTAATTCTGGAGATATATTAATGGCATTAAACAGGCCAATATTAAATGATAAATTAAAAATAGCCCTCCTAAAACGAGACGATGTTCCAGCGATATTATACCAACGAGTTGGAAGATTTGATTTTTATGAAAATAAAATTAAAACTTATTTTTTTTACTATGCACAGTCACTATTTTTCATTGATTATTTGAAATCTTCTATGCAAGGGGTTGACCAACCGTTCATAAATAAACCAAAATTATTGCAAATTCCTTTTCCTCTCCCTCCACTTCCCGAACAACGCGCCATAGTCTCCAAAATCGAGCTTCTCTTCAGCGAACTGGACAATGGCATTGCCAACATCAAACTGGCACAGGAACAGCTCAAGGTTTACCGGCAGGCGGTGCTGAAGAAAGCTTTTGAAGGAGAGCTTACGAAAAAATGGCGGGAGCAGCAGACAGATTTGCCGGATGCAGGGGATTTGCTGGAGCAAATCACAAAGGAAAGAGAAGAAACTGTCACAACTTCGGGAAGAATAGTCAAAGATGTAAAAAGTCTCACAGACACGGAATTAGCAGACTTACCAAAAATACCAGAGGGATGGAAATGGGTGAAATTACCGGAATTGTGCAATCTTATAGGCGGAGTGACTAAAGGGCGGAAGTTAGAAGGAAAAAAAACGATATCTTTACCTTATTTAAGAGTTGCCAATGTTCAAGATGGATATTTAAATCTCTCTGAAATAAAATTTATTGATGTGTTGGAAGGAGATTTAGAAAAATACCGCCTGATTGAAGGTGATATTTTGTATACAGAAGGAGGAGATAAAGACAAGTTAGGGAGGGGGACCATATGGAAAGGGCAAATCGAAAACTGTATCCATCAGAACCATATTTTTCGCGCTAGACCGTATTCAAGTAATCTTGTATCTTCATACATTGGATATTTTTCGCAAACAAAGGCAGCTAAGAATTACTTCTTCAAAAATGCAAAGCAAACAGTTAACCTTGCTTCAATAAATTTAACAGTGCTGTCTAATCTACCATTTCCTCTCTGCTCCCTCCTAGAACAACAAGCCATCGTTCAGGAAATCGAAACACGCCTTTCAGTCTGCGATAAGATAGAGCAAGATATCAAAGAGAATCTGGAAAAAGCCGAAGCACTGCGGCAGAGTATTTTGAAAAAAGCGTTTGAGGGGAAGTTGCTTAATGAAAGAGAGCTGGCAGAGGTCCGAGGGGCAGAGGATTGGGAACCGGCTGAGGTTTTGCTGGAAAGAATAAGGACGGAAAGAGCGAGAAAATAATTATCGAGTGGATCTAAACCGGAAGTAGTTTTTATGAGGCAAGATGAAATTAAAACTGGTATCCAGTTAATGTGTGATACATCTAAAGAGATATCCAAACTTTATGAGGATAAAAATGCCTTAATCGAAAAGCTCAATAGTCTGCATAAGGAGGATCTGGCTCCATTAGAATATGAGTATAGATCGAAATCAGGGCCGGTTACAGATCTACGTAAAGATGTGTTAAAATATCTGCTTGATGGGAATAAACTGGATGAACAAACATTTGATGAGTTTATTCTTAAACATCGTACTGGACAAGAAGATAAGTTTGTAGCATTTCAAAAGCCATTTTCGATATTTCATCCATTCTTCACTTCTTACGGGCACAAATCTCTCAGGAAATTTATAAATGAATTTATGGATGAGATAATCGAAAGATTACAGTTAAAGGGAAAAGTCAGTCAAAAATTTGTCGACTTTCAGGGTGCCAGATATTTAGGGACCGATATATCATGGCTGGCAATTTATAACAGTAAACATAAATCACAGTCTACAGCAGTACAGCTTTTTATCAATTTTCAAAATGGTAAGATTGAGTATGGTGTTTATCATCATCCGAAGGATTATATAAAGGGACCAGTAGAAAAAGACTCCACCACCTTTGATTTTGAATCACTAATTTCTCTTTTTGAAGAAAACAAAGAATTGGTCCTGAAAGATGAGCCTGAAGAAGATACATTACCTGTGCCGTCAGCAGGCAAAAATAATCAAGACATATTAACCATTCCATTAGAAGGTAAAAAACTGTATAAAATGTCTCATGGGGAATTTAAAGCTAAAAAATATGCAAGTATTCTTAATATATTTAAACAAAATAACTGGGCTGTTCTTCATGAAACTACTAAAAAGGGTCAAGCTGAGAGATTTAAAAATGGACTACATGTGGGTGATTACTTATATATCACTGTAGGCGGGGATGAACTTTTTGCAATAGCAAAAGTCAAATCCGACTCATGGGAATATGTTCCAGAAGATATTATAAATGAGAAGAATTGGGTCTACAGAGAAGTAGAATACATTAAAACTGCAATAAAGACAAATCCGTATGAGTTGAAAGAACAAAGAAAATTTTTCTACCCCAGCGCAAATAGTACTTTATTTGAAATTACTCCTGAAACTCTCAACGAAGCAAATGAGAATCTTTTTAAGCCTTATTTTGGAGTGGAGTTTGTTTCAGATAATAAAAAACCTCCAGAAATAAATGGAGAATTTCCAAAGTCCCCCTGCAACATCATATTATATGGGCCTCCTGGCACTGGAAAAACGTACAATACGATTGACCTGGCAGTTGAAATTATAACAGGAAATAAATCCAGCCATCAGGAAAATAAAGAAGTATTTGATGTTCTGAGGATAGAAGGGCAGATTGATTTTATTACTTTTCATCAAAACTACAGCTATGAAGACTTTATGATTGGGATTCGACCTGACCTTGATGAAGCTTCAACTTTAAAATTCAGGCGCACAGAAGGCATATTCTATAAGATGTGCAAAAGAGCAGAGCAGAATTATCTACAATCACAGAATCAAACAGAAGTCTCCTTGAAAAGGTATGTGCTCATCATTGATGAAATCAACAGAGCTAATATTTCAAAAGTATTTGGTGAGCTCATTACATTGTTAGAAGAAGATAAACGTATAGGTGCTAAAAACGAGCTCAGAGTCAGTATTCCTGGTGAAGAAACATATTTTGGAATCCCGCCCAATGTTTACGTTATAGGAACCATGAATACCGCCGACAAATCGATAGCAATGATTGATATCGCATTGCGAAGGCGCTTTGAATTCCAGGGTTATTTACCTGATTACAGTAAAGTAGACGGGCTCAGCGGAGAAATTCTGAGGCACGTCAATAATGAGATATATAACCGCAAAAAGTCTGCTGATTACTTAATTGGCCACGGTTATTTCATGAATGGTGAGGAACCTCCGGAAACTTCCAAAGTGCTTCAGAACAAAGTGATTCCACTGCTTATGGAATATTTCTCTGGCAAAACCGAGATTGTCGAAGAAATATTCAAAGGAAGCGAATGGTCCATTAAATACGATACTGAAAAGTACGGCTGGGAAATCAAACCGCAGATCAAGCAGTAAATTAAACGGTAATCATGAATACTACATTCGAATACGACAAGCAGTTTGCCGTTGATAACCGTGAAGGCCTTGAATCGTATTTATGCTCTTTATGGAAAGAATATAAAGAAATTTGGCCAGCCCAGCTTGAGAATGAAAATACCAATCTGGATTCCAAATATCAGCCTTTCCTGAGTTTTGATGGGAAAATAGCCAGAGCAAGGAATTACATTGGGTTCATTCACTTTGAAAATTCTAACATTGAAATATACCCCAAGATCTTTCAAAA
>JAQVBK010000190.1 GCA_028690365.1 Candidatus Cloacimonadota bacterium | reverse complement strand
CTTCAAAGTATTGGTCGGACAGACCTATACCGGTTTCGATGATTTCCCCAGCCAGGTTTGGGATAGTGACGCCAATCTTGTTGGATACGGAATGTTCTATGATGACAGAAAACCAATGATTCAGATTAAATTTGAAAATGGTTTTTATGCTAATCTACAAGAACCGGTTAAGATGGATCCAGTAACTTCAGAAGAGGACTATAAAGGTGACGATGATAACAAAATTGATGCAATTCTACCCAAAATCAACCTTGGCTACAGGTACAACATGGACAACATGTATATACATCCCACATTTGGTTTCTGTATGAGTAACTACAACAAAGATTTCAGTGGTTATGATGAGACTGTTATGGCTTATGCTCTGGCACTAAGCTTCAAGTACAAATTTGATGATATGATGTATATGTACATGCAGGGAAATTATGGACAGAACGTTGGTGATTATGGTATCGATACTTCTAACATATCCTCCAAAGCAGGTTGGAACATGGAAAAAAACGAAGTTGTCGACACCAACACTATGGGTGGATTCTTTGAGTTTGGTTATGACAAATTTGCGGCTGGTATCGGTTACATTCAGTCCGATGGCGATGCTTTCCAAGATCCTGACGCCGCAATGTCAGCTTTCATTCTTTACAACTATCAAATCACCAACAATCTGAAAGTTGTCCCCGAACTAGGACTTGTTGATGAAATGGAAGACACTGCCGGAAACAAACAAGGCAGCATGATGTACTTTGGCGCAAAACTACAGGCAGATTTCTAAAAATTGATACCCGACTTCGGTCGGGTTTTTCTTTTTCTAAGGTAAAAAAATATGAGTTTGTTTTCAGATCTGTTTAAAAATTCAAGGCAAATCCTAGAAGACGAGAATAGAATCGTCAAAGACATTACACTATTAATACATCTGAAAAAATTCGATGACGCAATTGATAGAGTTACCCAATTTTTGCAAGAATATCCTGACAGCATAACCGGTCTGATTATTCTTGCCCGAGTTTATTCAAAAACAGGCAATTATAAAAGAGCCCTTGATCTGCTGATAAACAACCCTACAGCAAATAAAAATAAAGACGCAATTCTTGAAATGGCAAAGATTCATTACGTTAATAATGAACTGGAGATGTCTGAGAAATATTTCCTTAAGGTTATCGCCTTAGATGAGAATAATTATGATGCACTTAATGGACTAAGCGATATTTACGAACAAAAGGGAAATGAAAATAAATCTATAAATTATTTAAAAAAAGCATTAAATAAAAACAGTATAAATGAAGGATGGATAAAACTCTCTCATAAATACAAAAAATCAGGAAATGATGATGAAGCTATCAAAGCTCTAAAGCATGTTAACTTTTATACTCAAAAAGATGAAAAATCAAATTTCAAAAATGCTGAAAAGGAGCTGCGGCTTGGTGAATTGTACGAGAAAAAAAAAGAATACAAAATAGCTAGAAATCATTATGAAACTTCTATTAAATTCATATCAAATCAACCTGAAATCTATTATCGTCTGGCAAAGATCTACACCAGACTAGCTGAATTCGACTTAGCCTTGGAAAACTATAAAAAAGCCGCAAAACTTGGGCACAAGATTTGTCAAAAACATCTAATGGAGCAAAAAATTCCCTGGAGAGATTAAACCACAATTGTCCAAAAAGAAGCTAATATGCACGAAAAAAAATACAACACCGGCTTGAAAATTATTTTCCTATCTCTTCTAGTAATCTTTTGTTCTATTTTAACAGTAATTTTTAGTCTAAAATTCACGAGGATAGAAAGAAATTATCAGGATAAACTGGTTAGTAATCTGAAATCTAATCTAAACATTGTCGTTTCTCGGATTAGTTCTACAACTGAATGTATTTTCAATGACGCTCTTTTAAATCCCCTGATACTACAGTCGACTGAAAATTTTCTAATGTCAGAAACTAACAAACCGGATTCGCATATTGATTTCATAAACAGACTTTCTGAAAAATACTACAATCTGAACGAAAATTCTTTGATAGATTATCTGAGAATCATCGATTCCTTTGGAAAAGTTAAACTCACTCTTCCACCAAAATCATCGCTGGATAATACATCCGTGGAGAGAAGTGCCCTATTTAATCATGTCGAGAAATGGAACCGTAGAAGTACAGGATTTACTATAACCAAAGATTATTTCGGATACACATTGTTTGAACCGATTTCTACAAACGGTAAACAATTGGGTTTCATAGAAGTTGGAATTGATCTGACTAGAATAATCTCACTGTTGAATAACGTCAGTAATGCTGAAACAATCGTTTATCTAAAGCGAATCCCAACTATTGATTACTTTTTTCTGAGCTCAGAATCAAATTTTTTCATTTCATCTATCTCCGAAGATTTTGCAATCGATAAAAGATTTTACTCTGAAGAAAGTAATAGTGATAATTTTATGACTCCACTTATGGTGGAAAATTTGGACAAATCTCTCAGAAAATTTATCAATACAGACAACCTGAAAGGATCATCTCTATCAAAATCAGTTCCAATTGACGGTAAAAATTACTCGGTTACACTCATACCGGTTTTAGATCATAAAGCCGATATTCTGTTTTATCTGGCATCAGTCAGAACAGACAATTATCTTTCAGATTTGAAAAACAAATACATTATTTATTTAATAGGTTATTCACTAATTGCCCTAGTTTTGCTCATAGTTTTTTATATGATGATTGATTATTCGTCATCTCTGAAAAAAACCAGAGATGATCTTAAAAATATACTGCAGAATATGACTGAGGGAATTCTGGTAATAGATAAGAATCAAAACATAATATACGCCAACAAAGTTGCAGAACAATTACTTGAGCTTTCCAATGAAGAGTTGGGAAGCAAAAAGATAAATGACTTCTGCTATAATTTCCTGAAATTGCCAGACTCAACTTCAGAAACTGTTCTGGTTTCTTCCAACAACGAAAAAATTAATGTAGAGATTACAATATCAGATTTTACAGATACTAAAAAAGCCTCAAAACTCATTCTTTTCCGTGACATGAGAGAAGTTAAGGAAGCAGAAATCAATATAAGCAAATTTAAGCTAGCAGTAAATCAGAGTCCTGTTTCAATTATCATCACAGACATAGCTGGCAGAATTGAATATGCAAATCAGAAATATTTTGAACTTACTGGATTCAGCAAAGATGAAGTAATAGGTAAAACTCCTCGTATTCAGAAATCCGGTAAGTACGATGACAGTTTTTACAGAACTCTTTGGGAAACAATCAAATCAGGAAAAATATGGAGCAACGAAATTCTAAATAAGAAAAAGAATGGAGAATTATACTGGGAATTTGTTCAAATTGCTCCTCTCAGGAATACTTTTGGCGAAATTATAAATTTTGTTGGAATCAAAGAAGACATCTCTCACAAAAAGGAAACTGAGGTTCATCTCAAAAAGAGTGAAGAAAAATACCGTCAGTTAACTGAGACTCTTCCCGAAATTGTATTCGAAATCGATTTGCAAGGAAGAATAAGATTCATTAACGAGATCGCTTATTCCCTGCTGGGCTATTCTAAGGAAGACTCCAGTAACCTCAATGCTTTTGAACTTATTCACCACGATGACTTGCCAAATTTGAAAAGCAATCTAAACAATATCCAAAAGAATAACTCTCGAAATTATCATGAATACAGAATAATTAAGAAGGATAGGAGCATTCTCAATGTGCTAATAAATTCAGAAGTCATTGAAGAAAATGGCAGTACTATTGGTTTCAGAGGCTTTATAATTGATATCACCGAAAGGAAAAAAACAGAGCAGGAAATAATTAATGCCAAAGAAGAAGCTGTTCTTGCTAATGCTGCTAAAACTCAATTTTTAGCAAACGTCAGTCACGAAATAAGAACTCCCATGAATGGAATTATCGGGATCACTGATCTGATTTTGCAGGGTGAACTGACCGCTGAGCAGAGAGATTCCATGAACATTGTTAAGGAATCCTCAAATGCATTGTTAACCATTATTAATGATATTCTTGATTTAGCCAAGATTGAATCAGGACATTTTGAACTGGAAGAAATCGAATTTGATTTGTTTGCTTTGATCGAAAAATCAGTTGATCCGCTTACCTTGAAGGCATTCAGTAAAGGAATTGACCTGATACTGGATATTCCAGCAGAACTGCATTGCATAGTTAAAGGCGACCCCGGCAGAATCAGACAGATTATTATTAATCTGGTTGGAAATGCAATAAAATTTACAGAGGAAGGAGAAGTACTTCTAAAAGTAGAGTATGAAGATAGTGATGATTTTATCAAAACCAATCTTTCAATAAAAGACACTGGTATAGGAATTGCAGAAGAGAAAATAGAGAGAATTTTCGACAGTTTTGTCCAGGCTGATGGTACAACAACACGTAAATATGGTGGGACGGGATTAGGATTATCCATTTGCAAACAACTTGTTAAAAAAATGAACGGGACAATTGCTGTAGTAAGCAAAATTGGAGAAGGCAGCACTTTCTCTGTAAATATTCCTTTCGAGAAGACAAAGGATTCTTCTTTGCTCAAAATAAGTTTACCCTATGATTTAAAAAATAAGCATATAATTATTCTGGATAATAATATCAATAGCAGAGAGTATCTAAGCAGTATTGTAGGCAGTCTAAAGCTTTCCTGTGAATTTGTCACCAATCCGGAAGAGTATTATCTCAAATCATCACAGAAAAAACCAGATCTGCTCATCTTCAATAATCATGCTTTGAATTTTGACAGCTTTGAATTTCTTGAGAAAATGAAACAAAGAGAATCTACCCCTGTAATCTATTTGACCTCAATTGGAACTCCCGGCGATGGCGAAACCTGTCGTGAGATAGGAATTGAAGCCTATCTTGTTAAACCCTTAAAAAAGAATCAAATCATTGATGTAATTGCGGGATTGCTTAAGGGTAATAAAAACAACAATCTCATTACCCGCCACTCCATTAAAGAAAATGATCTGATTAAAGAACGGATTGAAAAACATAAATTCAGAATACTCATTGCTGAAGATAACGATATAAACAGCAAAGTAATTTCTCAAATTGTAACTAATCTTAATTATGAATACAGCTTAGTGGAAAATGGTCAGGAGGCGTTGGATTTGATCAACGTTTCCGATAAATTTGACATGATAATTATGGATATCCAGATGCCTGTTTTGAACGGTATCGACGCCACAAAGAAAATTAGACAACTGCCTCTTTATAAAGATGTTCCAATTATTGCCCTTACTGCCCACGCATTACGGGGAGACAGAGAAAAATTTCTTGCCGAAGGGATGACAGATTATATTGCAAAGCCCATAGATTATGCCGTAATCAAAGAGATATTGAAAAAGCATTTGAATAAAACTGTATCAAACAAACGTCTGAATCTAGTAGAAAATCTTAAGAATAATTGTAACTTTGAAGATTTAATCAGAAACTCCAATCTTGATATTGAATTTATCAATGAAGTAACTGAAAGTTTTTTACAAAGCTATGAATTGAGAAGGCAAAATATTGCTTCTCTTCTAGAGAAAAATGAAATCAAAACTATCTACTCTGTTATATTTCCACTCCGAATGAACGCCGAGAAACTGAAAGCAGAAATAATTGTCGACAGTATTGATGAAGCTTGCTCTCTGCTTAAAACTGGAGACATGGATTCAATAAAATCTGCATTTAACAAACTTGATGAAAATATATCAGTTTTCATCGAGGAGTTCAAAAAATTTAAGAAGAACTTCAAAGAACAAAATACTATTACATAAATTAGTGGAGAAAAAATGAACAATTCTGAAATGAAGGAAAGAATAGAATCCATTTTCAATGAAAACAAACCTGAAAAGAGCGATAGATTTATATTTGATGAGTTTCTGATTAAACTAACTAATGGTAAAATAAGATCCGCAAACTTTGATGATGGAAATTGGCAAACAAATTCATGGGTGAAGAAGGGAATATTGATCGGATTCAGAATGGGGAAAATTATCAGAATGGCTGAAGATTTCTTCGATAAAGATACATTTCCCGCCAGAAATTTTACGTCTGAAGATGAGATCAGACTTGTTCCCGGTGGTTCTTCGGTGAGAATGGGAGCATTTGTAGCAAAATCTGTTGTGATTATGCCACCTTCATACATCAATGTTGGAGCATACGTAGACGAAAAAACCATGATTGATTCACATGCTTTGGTCGGTAGTTGTGCCCAGATAGGTAAAAGAGTTCACCTTAGTGCAGGAGCAATTATCGGTGGTGTTCTGGAGCCGGTGAACGCTTCCCCCGTAATAATTGAGGATGATGTTTTTATCGGCGGGAATTGCGGCACAGTCGAAGGAGCTATAGTTAAAAAAGGAGCGATCATAGCGGCCGG
>JAQVBK010000189.1 GCA_028690365.1 Candidatus Cloacimonadota bacterium | reverse complement strand
CATCAATAACATCGATACCCCAGGAATAGGTGGGATAGGCGTCACCTTGTAATTTATCCTGATCCCACTTAATGTAATCAGGATGCTGGTATTTTCTGACGACAACAATTTCCTCAGGTGAACTCATTTGACTTCTCAGATCACAGGCTGCCTCCAGCAGCAAATAGCCAACTATCATGGTGGTTCTGGAGGCAACTGTAGGACCGGAATCCGGAACAAAATCTGTATCGGGATTGTTGAAAATTATTCTTTCCAGCGGGATATCTAATACTGCCGCTACAATTTTGGGCAGAGCAGTTTGTGCTCCCTGTCCCATCTCAACATTGGCTATAAGAATTTCTACTTTAGCATCGGTTGTTTTTTTGAGTTTAACTTCAGCTTTGATAATATCTCTTTCTCCACTACCTGTAAAACCGCAACCATGAAAGAAGAAAGATACTCCGCGCCCCAATTTCTTGTTTTTATCTGTTATCTCTTTTATTTCCGGTGTTTTCTGAAGGATTAAGTCCAGCATTTCCGGAAGAATTATTTCATCTCTGATAGTTCCTCCGGTGTTTGTTAGATCTCCCTTTTTCAACCAATGTTTTTTCTTGAAGTTGATTGGATTGAGTTGGAAATTTAAGGCAGTGTTGTGCATATGATTTTCTATAGCATAGAAAGCCTGAGGCGCGCCAAAACCTCTGAAAGCTCCACTGGGAACATTGTTAGTTGCGAAAGCTTTTCCATTGATAGAAAGGTTGGGTACATTGTAGACTCCGGTAACTGCAAAAAGCGCTCTTTGCAGAACAACTGCGGATAGTCCGGCGCATGCTCCGGCATCTAATTTTACATCTGCTTCCAGACCAATAAGATTGTAATTGTCATCCAGATATGAGGTTAACCTTATTTTTGAAGGGTGACGTTTGGTGGATGTCAAAATATCTTCTTGTCTTTCATAGATGAGTTTTGCTGGTTTTCCGGTGACATAAGCTGCCAGAGCTGCATGACCAGCCAGTAACGACGGGAATTCTTCTTTTCCGCCGAATGCGCCACCGGTAGTTGTTTGAATAACTCTTATCTGATCATCGTCCCATCCAAAAAGCTGTTCAAGGGCATGTTTGACATAATAAGGACACTGCATGGAACCGTAAACTGTGATGCGATTATTTTCGTAGACTCCAATCATTCCCTGTGGTTCAAGATAAGCTTGTTCCTGATAACCGGTATTGTAGACATCACTATAAGTATATTTTGCAGAAGATTTTACCTGATGAAGGTCGCCTTTGCTAATTGTGTATTGTGCAAAAATATTGTCATTGCCGTAAATTGGCTGTTTCTCATTCTTTTCAGATTCTTCAATTGAATAAATTGGTTCAATTTCTTTGTATTTGATAACTATCTCTTTTGCAAACGACTTCAATAATGTCTTATCAGAATGAGCAAGTAGCAGAATAGGTTCTCCAAGATAATTGACGTATTTTTCAGCGAGAAATGGCCAGTCAGAATCAAGCATTTTAATGGAGTTTTTACCGGGGATATTTTCAGCAGAAATTACTTTAACACCATCCTGATTTGGAGGTAGTTTGATAGAGACAATTTCAGCCCGTACTTTTTCTGAACGGACGGTGAAAACATAGACCTGCTCAGGAAAGTTTATGTCGTCTATATATTCGGCTTTTCCGCATATTTTATTGGGAGCATCTGTTCTTTTAACGCTATCTTTTATTGCTTTTTTCATCACTGCCTCTTGTCAGAAATATACCTATCTGGTTAATATCATGAATCTTATCTCACAAAGAGTTACAAATAGCAAAGAAATTCATAAAAGAATTTTTGTCAATAAACAGATATAGTGATGAAAAGTTATTAGAAGCGAGATTTAATCTAAAGGTAATTCTGTAAAATATTGAAGAGGTTTTTATGGTGGGCGCTGAGGGACTTGAACCCCCGACCACCTGCTTGTAAGGCAGGCGCTCTCCCAACTGAGCTAAGCGCCCATAAAAGAATTATTAAAGGGATTTATAAAAGAGTTTCAACATGGTGGGCGCTGAGGGACTTGAACCCCCGACCACCTGCTTGTAAGGCAGGCGCTCTCCCAACTGAGCTAAGCGCCCATGTTGGTCGGGGTGAGAGGATTCGAACCTCCGACGCCTGGTTCCCAAAACCAGTGCGCTAACCGGACTGCGCTACACCCCGATAACAGGTGCAAAGAAAGTTTTAACGTTTTTGCCGTCAATATTTTTTTATAAAGCGATAGGTTTAAAAAGTTTTAAATCTTCCTTTATGAATACGATACAGCATAAAAATAATCGCAAAGTTAACAAAAACAGAGTCAGATAACATTTACTATCTCTCAAGAATGATCGTTACCGGTCCATCATTTATCAAAGATATCTTCATGTTAGCCGCAAAAATGCCCAACTTCGGAATTATGCCCAGTTTCTCAAGAGCATCAGAAAAATCCAAGTATACTTTCTTAGCTAAGTCAGCGTTAGCAGCAGAGGTGAAATCTGGTCTCCTACCACGTTTGGTTTTGGCACATAGCGTGAACTGGGAAATCAACAATATCTCACCATTGATGTCTTTTACTGACAAGTTCATTTTATCCAGTTCATCGCAGAAAATTCTCAATTCCAAACATTTACGGGCGAAATATTCAATATCTTGTGGATTGTAATCTGTGCATACTCCAAGGAATATAAGCAAACCTTGTTTTATCTCAGAGACTATTTCTCCATTAACCGAACAGGATGCTTCCAGAACTCGTTGAACGACTAGCCTCATCATTCCTCACTATTTAATCACCATAAATTTTCTAACCGAAACAGTATCTTTACCTTTCAAACGGCACAAATAGATGCCACTTGAAACTGACTTGTTGTCTGAGTTTTTACAGCTCCATGTCAGTTCATGTACTCCAGACATAAGATTTGTCCATTCATGAACTTTTTGTCCTCTGATGTTAAAAATTTCAAAACTAGCTTCATCATTTTGTTTTATTGCCAATCGGAAAAAAGAATTAGCGTTCCTATTATTGTGCCCCAATACCAGAGGATTAGGATGAATCGATAATATTTCATTCATTGAGTTTTCGTAAGAATCAGCTATGTTTACACTGTCATAAAGAGTGTCTTCGTATCTGATGGGGATTGAGTAAACATTGTTTGGAGTGGTAACAAACAGGCTGTCGTAAGCAACTTCTCTATTCCGGAGAACAGGAAGATTAAGGAATACTGAGAAATTCAAAGAATCTCCTGATGATAAAGGATATGGATTAAATGGAGTTTCTAAATTATGATAGAAATTGTATTCTGAATATAATCCAAAATCAAGTGCTTCAATAATAGTATCTATTGATCCAGTATTTGAGATAGAAAAAGGGACTCCATTAATGGCAGTGTCAAGGTTTAGTATCTCAATAACTGCTGGATAGAATTCCAGAGTTTCGTTTAAAATTACTGGTCCAAGTAATCCATCACCGGAAATATTCTGGGCGTAGATATCATTGTTGCCATTACGATCATCTTCCCAACTTACAATAACCTGTTGATTATAGAAATCAGAGCAAACAGGATGCCCCTTAATGCTTTGAATTGAACTTATCAGAACGTGGTCTGAATTCCAGACAAAATTGCCTTCTGGGTCTAGTCTCGTAGCAAATATTGCAGAATCTAAAGTAGTTCCAAAGATAAATCTCGTGTAGAATATAACAAAGTGATCGTTAACCAATTTACAGGCAAGAGGATAGATGTCTTCTGAGGATAATTCCACTATAGGAAGACCAGCATTTTCCCAGTGCAGATTTCCTGCATTGTCAATTTTCTGAGCATAGATTCCCCGAAAATTCTGATCTCCGTCCATTTCATTCCATGCTACGTAAACTATTTCGTTCTCTACATCGTAACAAAGTTGCGGATAGAAATTGTTTCTTCCTGGTTGAGTAGACAATTCAACACCATTTTGACTAAAGCAGATATTTCCTTCTGAATCAACTTTTTGTAAAAAAACAGATGCAAGCATGTCATTGTCACGATCATCATGCCAGGCTATTAGAAAACCATCATTACCGTCAGAAACAAAAGGTAAAATCTGAGTCCAGGCTGAGATGCCACCAGCAGAAGAAATTACCGCAGGTTGATTCCACACAGTTTCACCGGAAGCGCTGTATCGCTGAGCATAGACATGACGAGTTGGAGCCCAGATAGGACCAGTATCCTGATAATATTTTAGAATGAAATCATCATCTCCTACAGAAAGTAATTGCGGCCAACTGTAACTGATTGTGTCGTCAATGAACTGAATCCCGTTCTCACCAAAAAGCAAATCTCCTTCCGAAGTTATTTTTTGAATAATCATTCCACTATCACTCTGCCAGGCAACAATGTAATTGTCAGAATTTGTAACAGTCAAAATAGGGGAGAGGTCACCCTCTGAAGTGTCAGAAAGTTGTATTCCGTTCTCGCCCCAGATCAATTCGCCTTCCGAGGAGATTTTGTAAATGAAGACATCATTGTAACCATTATTTCTGATATCCTGAAACACAAGAAGTGCATTATTCTGGGAATCAGCCTTCATATCCCATTCAGTAAGCCAAGTCATTGAAGGATGTGAACTGATAAGTATGCCGTTTTCTTCCCATAGAAAATTTCCAGATTCATCAAGACGTTGTAATCTGACATTATAGGACTGATTTTGTGAACTGAAGAAAGCAATGTAAGCAGTTCCATCACTGCAAATTGCAGTTTTAGGCAACACGTCTTCTCCGGGAAGCATTGCAATCCCGTTATTCTGAGATGGGTCTGAACTCCATTCAGCTAATAATAAGCTGAAGATCAGACAGATGGAAATCAAGTAAAATCTTCTCATGATAACTCCTTTGTAGTAGATTCTGTTTGGTCTGGAAGTTGTAAGATCATTATAGTAAACTAAATAAATCTAATAATCACACGAATGAAGAATGTTCAAAGAACTACTTTTAGCGATTTTAAATCCCGCCTATGTTATTGAAAGCCATTGCAATAAAATCTTTTGCTATCTCTAATTCATTGTCATTCGAAATCATAACTTCGAAATCACCTGTACCGTAGTGTCCAATTTCAGTTACATCTCTACAATTTTTAGGATAATTCTCTAAATTTTTAGGATTAATTTTTAGATAAAGAATAATTTTGTTTTTATGTACTTCCATACAAACGAAATTTTGTGACACTTTGTATGCAATATAATACTTTTTAGGAACTTCTTCTACTGAATCATCAAGTCCTAATATGTAATCTTTTAAACAAATAGCAAGTTGCTTCTTTTTATCTGAAATTTTTAAAAAATGCTGTTCTAGGTTATAAACACCTGTTGCGCGAGTAAGTGCAGCCTTTTTCCCTGCTTCAACCATCACGGGATTTTTACATGAAGTCTCGACTTTCGATGTTGATGATAAAACTACTGATTTTTTGTAAATTTCTTCAAAAAATAGTGCACCATTCTGATAATATCTATACTGCCATAATTCAATATTAGAACCCATCATAGTTACAGCATGTAGATCATATTTTTTATAATCTGGTGCTATGCAAATTACCCGAATATCAGACCAGTCTACTTTCACTCTATCTTTTGGAAAAGCTTTTTGAACTGCAACTGCAAAATCTCCACGATGATCATTAAGCCATGAAAGATAATAAAGACTTTGATTTATTAATTGCGAAGATTCTACTACCTTATATTCAATGATTACAGGATTATTCTCTTCTGAAAGTGCTAAAGTATCAATTCTCCCACCATGAACTGGACCGGTTGAGAACTCAGTTGCAATAAACATGCAATTAAATATTTCTTTTAGATTTCTTTCTATCAACCGCTGAAGTTCTTTTTCGTTGTTGAATTTTTTGGGTTTTACCAACTGCAATTCATCTTTCTCTCTTTGAAATAAAGGCATATTTACCTCGACTTTTGCGATAATCTGTATTGTCTTTTGTCACGTGATTAGTTTCTCGATATTCTCAATCATTTTATTGAAGCTTTCTGCATAGAAATCTGCAGTTTTTCTGATTAAGTTAGTTTCAGCGGTATTGTATTTGTCATAGACTGCAAATACCGTCATTCCGGCGTTTTTGGCGGCCTCTACTCCGGCAAGTACATCTTCAATTACCAAACAGTTCTCTGGTTTTGCTTTTAGTTCTTCTGCTACTTTCAGGAAAATGTCGGGGAATGGCTTTCCTTTTAGTCTGTCTCTTCCACTTATCACTGACTGAAACTTATCGAATACTCCATTAGCCTTCAGAACAGTCTCGGCAAGATGTTGTGAGTTACTGGTTCCAACTCCCAGTCTAATGTTGTTCTTTGTAAGAAGTTCTAATAATTCAAGGACTCCATCTTTGAGGGAAATTGTGAATTCATAGTGATGTGAGAGCATCTCAG
>JAQVBK010000188.1 GCA_028690365.1 Candidatus Cloacimonadota bacterium | reverse complement strand
CACCTCTTTTGGGCAGTTCATTAGCCAATATTTCAGCTATCTCAGTTGAGGGAGTTATCGGATAACCGGCAAAAAAGTTTAATCCGGCTTCTAATGCTGCCATAGCAACAGCTTCATTTCCCTGCATGAGAACGGTTTTCTTTCCTTCTTCTACCTTTTTCTTATCGGCCATTCTTCCTCCCTTTTTTGGCAGCGCCAGTAATTGCAAAATCGGGACACAGTCTGTCACAAGTTTCACAATGGATACATTTTTCAGGATGCTTTACATAAGGTGATCCGTCAGGTTTTCTGGCTAGTGTTCCGGTAGGACAGAATTCGACACAAATGCCACATTTTTTACACCATTGGTAGTAAATGAATACCGGTGTTTCATCATAGTCTCCGGAAGACTGGACATCAGATTCTTCTACTTCCATTTTTTCGGAAGCATCATCGTCCTCAATGATGAAGACACCTTCTTTGTGCCTCTCAATTTTTTTATTCATTTCCCATTCCTCCTCAATTTATATTGCCAAATTTGTATTAATGCTTTTTCAATCAAGTTATTTATCATTTTTTAATTTATAGATTTAACTACACATTAATGAGTATAAAGCTTTATCGGCTAATTTACCGGATCAGCTAGAAATTTTCTTTTTTTAAGATAAATCATCAAGGCGTTAATATCTGTTCTATTTACACCGGAAATTCTGGCAGCCTGACCGATTGAAACAGGCTTTATTCTGGATAGTTTTTCTCTTGCTTCATAAGCGATTGAATCAATTTCCATATAGTTGATATTAGCAGGAATCTCTTTTGCTTCAAAATATTCAAATCGGTTAATGTCTGCCATCTGTCTTTTCAGATAACCTTCATATTTTACGTTGATAGATATTTTATTTATTACTTCTTCGGACAGATTGTGTAGTCTGTCATAACCATAATCTGTTAAATTCTGCAGACTTATATCAGGTCGTTTCAGGATGTTTATAAGCTTTGTTGGTTCTCTCAGCGATTCATGATTATTGGAATTAGTGGTTGATAAGTAATCAATTTCCTTCTGTACCTGTTCTTTAACAGATAGATACCTCTGCCATATTACGTCAGAAACTAATCCAAGTTTGTAACCCAAAGGCATGAGTCTGTCATCGGCGTTGTCCTGTCTGAGCATCAGCCTGTATTCAGCCCGGGAAGTAAACAATCTGTATGGTTCTTCAGTCCCCTTAGTTACCAGGTCATCTGTTAATACGCCTATATAGGAATGAGCTCTGTCGAAAACCATTTCATCTTTTTTATCAAGAGAAAGCACTGCATTTATTCCTGCCGTAATTCCCTGTGCAGCAGCTTCTTCATAACCGGAAGTTCCGTTGATTTGACCCGTCAGATACAAGCCTCCAATTGTTTTTGTTTCCATCGTTGGTTTAATCTGATCAGGGATAATGTAGTCATATTCAATAGCGTAAGCATAACGGATGATTTTTGCAGTTTCTAATCCAGGAATTGTCTTAAGCATTTCTCTTTGGATCTTAGGTGGAAGACTATTTGAAATACCATTAACATAAGCTTCATTAGTGTGCAGCCCTTCCGGTTCAATAAAAACGTGATGATGGTCTTTGTCGGCAAATTTAACAATTTTGTCTTCGATGGATGGACAGTAACGGGGACCAATACCGGATATGAATCCTCCGTAAAGAGATGATTTATTAAGATTATTTTTTATAATGCTGTGTGTTTCGGGAGTAGTAAACGTCAGATAACAACTTACAAGATTTTTTGGTTTGATATCTCTGTAAAAAGAGAAACCTGATGGGTTGTCATCTCCTGGTTGTTCTTCAACAACTCCGAAATTTACCGTTTCCAAATTTATCCTGGGGGGAGTTCCTGTTTTAAACCTGGCCAGTCGGAATCCACTTTTTTTGAGAGAATCAGAGAGATACTGCGAAGAAGGCTCGCCTGATCTTCCGCCTGGGAACTGAATAGAACCGACGTGAATTGTGCCTTTCAGAAAAGTGCCGTTAGCCAGAATTACTTTCGGAGCATAATACGTTTCACCCAGTATACAACGAACACCTGAGACTCTTGATTTCTCAATTATTAACTCAACTACTTCTGATTCAATAATATCAAGATTTTTGACAGATTCGCATTCTTTGCGCATTTCGATTGAGTATTGCAAACGGTCATTTTGAGTTCGGGGTGCCCACACAGCCGGACCTTTTCTCTGATTCAACATTCGAAACTGAATACCTGTTAAATCGGCAATTTTGCCAATTGCTCCACCTAAGGCATCAATTTCTTTGGCCATGTGTCCCTTGGCAGGTCCTCCCACAGAAGGATTACAGGACATTCTTCCAATACTTTCGTATTTCATTACGAAAAGCAGAACATTTGCACCCATTCTGGCTGCAGCCAAGGCTGCTTCAACTCCGGCATGTCCTGCTCCAATTACAAGCACATCATGTTCATTTTTGAACAGATTCATCGGCTATCCTTACTTAACTAATTAGTAATCAAAAAGTTATGAAATCACTCTACAAATTTTACGTCAAATATAGATTCATAGATTAAACGTCAAGAATGATTAAGAAACATAAAAGAGTCCTGAAATTAAAGAATAAAAGTTTACAAAAAAAAATATAAAAATTGTTTGTCTTGATTATATCAAACAGAAAGGAGGAGAGTATGGAATCAGGAGAGATAATTGTAAGCATTTCAAACGAAGAAAAAACGTTTGCACTTATTGCTCATTTGGGAACATTTATCGGGTATTTCTTTGTGATCGGACATGTTTTGGTTCCTTTGCTGGTTTATTTACTAAAAGGAAATGAATCCACCTTTATTCGTCATCACGCGCTGGAAGCACTTAATTTTCAACTCTCGATGACAATTCTTCTGGTGATATCAATAATCTTGATTTTTTTGGTAGTCGGAATTTTTACCACAATAGCTTTAGGATTGTATTCACTGGTTGTAATAATCATAGCTTCAATAAAAGCTTTTAATGGAGAACTTTATCAATATCCGTACTCAATCAGATTTGTTAAATAAGGGAGGTCATGTGAAAGTGAAGCCAAGAATTGTAGTCAGCAGATGTCTGGGTTTCGAAAACTGTCGCTATAATGGACAAATGATTACAGACAGTTTTGTAGACCAGTTAAAGGATTATGTCGAGATAATTACGGTTTGTCCGGAGGTTGAGATTGGCTTGGGAGTACCACGAGCTCCGATAAGAGTATTGAAAATTTCAAATGATTATGTCCTCTATCAACCAGAGACTAAACGGGATCTAACAAAAGAAATGACTGAATACTGTAAAAATTTTGTGGAGAAAACTACCGAAATTGATGGATTTATTCTGAAGAATCGTTCTCCATCATGTGGAGTAGGCGATGTCAAAATCTATTCAGATTATTCTGAAACACTTCTCCCGAAGAGAGAAAGCGGATTCTTTGGGAGAATAGTAAGGGATAATTTTCATTCTTCAGTAGTTGAAGATGAAGGCAGACTTAGAAATCTTAAAATTAGAGAAGATTTTTTAATAAAACTCTTCGCTTTTGCAAATTTCAGAAAAGTGAGAAATGAGAAGAATATGGGTTCCCTGGTTGAATATCATTCTCATCACAAATTACTATTTCTAGCTTATAATCAGTATCGGTATCGCCTTTGTGGTAAAATTGTGGGGAATTTGGAAAAGTTGTCTATTGAACAGGTGTTGTCAGATTACGAAAAAGAGTTATCAAAACTTCTATCAGGACACATCAAAATCGGGTCAATGATCAATTCTCTTCAACATGCTTTTGGGGGAGTATCCGAAGACCTAAAGGTGGAGGAAAGGAAATATTTCCTTGATTCGTTGGATGAATACAGGGATGAGAGAATTGCTTTGTCTGTTATTACTCATTTGCTGATGTCTTATGCTGTCAGATTTGAAAAAGAGTATCTCGCCAAACAAGTTCTGCTTAATCCTTTCCCTCTGGAATTAACAACCGCAAGCAGAACCGGACGGGACAGCAATATTTCTTAGGAGGTTACATGAAAGTCTTATTTTTTATGATTGTTTTAAGTTTCACATTTTTAATGGCTGAGAATTCACCGGTAGGAATTTGGAAAACCATTGATGATGAAACTGGGAAAGAAAAATCACTGGTAGAAATTTGGCAGGAAGATGGTATTCTTTTTGGCAAGATTATTAAACTGTACAGAGAAGAGAATGAAGAGCAGGATCCGGTTTGTGATAAATGTCCTGGTGAACTGAAAAATCAGCGTATTGTTGGTATGACTATTCTTTGGGATTGTAGAAAGAATAAGGACGAATGGATTGGTGGCAAGATTCTAGATCCCAATAACGGTAAGACATACAAATGTAAAATCAAAAATGAAAGTGATAACGAACTATTAGTCAGGGGTTTTATTGGCGTCTCTTTGATCGGTAGAACCCAAAAGTGGATTAGGTATTAACCCCAGTAATAAAAATATTACTAATTTTTTACCCAAGTAAGATTAGTTGAACCTGTTTCGTCTAAAGTAAGAGTAGCTGTTCTGGAACCATCTGGAATTGTAGCTGAAAAGACCAACATATCAGAGCCTGATTCTTCTGTATCTACGCTTACTTCAATGGCATACATCAGACTTGGCATCCAGCTTGATTTGTTGGCAACTACTTTGTCATAATTATTTTCACTGCCACCTAAACTGGCTGGCAGCTTGTAATTCCTGTAGGCTAAATTAGCGGCATCAATTAACTGCCAGGCCAGGTCGTCCATAAGTCCCTGAGTGTATTTCTCCCGAATCATTGATATTCCGATTGCTATTGCAAGTCCTACCAGAATTACTGAAAGTACGATAAGTAAAATTTGTTGTTGTCCCATAATCCCCCCAGCTATTATGTTTGCAAGTCCTGTGCCAATGATTTACCCCATGGCGGCAGGCAAGCCTATTTCCTTATTGCAAGCAGCTTCTCCTTTTAAAAGTATTTTAATTGACATTGTTTCGACGTAATCCAAAAAAGACTCATTAAATATTAAACGGAGGAGTAATGACTACTAAGAAAGCTGACATCAGTTGGAAAGATTTGAAATTCGGTTACTTAAAGACTGACTATCGCTTTGTTTCGCATTATAAAAATGGGAAATGGGATGACGGGCAGCTAGTCAGTGACGATTATTTAAGAATTCATGAAAGCTCAACTGCCCTGCATTATGGACAGCAGTGTTTTGAAGGTATGAAGGCCTATACTGCTAAAGATGGCAGAATATTATTGTTTCGTCCGGACAGAAATGCGGCAAGAATGAGACAAAGTTGCGAAGCTTTACTGATGGCTGTTTACCCGGAAGATAAATTTGTGGATGCAGTAAAAAAGGTCGTTAAAGCCAACGAAAGATTTATTCCACCCTATGGGGAGGGCGCTAGTTTATATATCAGACCCTTTTTGATCGGTGTTGGGGAAAATGTGGGGGTGAAGCCTGCGAGTGAATACGTCTTCTCAATTTTTGTGACACCGGTTGGACCATATTTCAAGGGAGGCTTAAATCCATGCCATTTCGTTACTTCGGAATTTGATCGAGCTGCTCCGAGAGGTACCGGTGCTGCCAAAGTCGGTGGAAACTATGCCGCCAGTCTGAAAGCTCATCAAATTGCTGTGGAACAGGGCTATACTGACTGCATTTATCTTGATCCGGCTACCAGAACCAACATTGAAGAAGTTGGGGCCGCTAACTTTTTTGGAATAACAAAGGATAATGTCTTTGTGACTCCCGACTCACCTTCAATCTTACCAAGCATAACAAAATATTCCCTGCTGCATCTTGCTGAACATAATCTCAAATTGAAAACAGAACAAAGAGATGTACCGGTTAGCAATCTTGATGAACTGGTGGAGGCAGGAGCTTGCGGTACTGCCGCTGTAATCACCCCCATTGGCAGTATTACCCACTGTGGAATCACTACTAAGTTTTACAGAGATGGAACTGAAGTCGGACCCATTACCAAAAAACTCTATGACCTTTTAACCGGAATCCAATTTGGAGATATCGAAGGACCGGAAAACTGGGTTGTTGAACTATAAGACAATAAGACCCGAAAGGGTCTTATTGCTTTTGATCTAAATATTTCTGCCTGTAGCTTATACTATTTCAGCATCAGACATTTTTTTACTGCTACCTGCCTGCCGTTTACGGTTAACCGATACAGATAAATTCCGCTGGAAACACGTTTACCGTAGTCGTTATCTCCCTGCCAGACAATCTTGTGCTGTCCCATTTCAAGAGATGAATTAGCCAAGGTTTTTACTCTTTGAATCTGTTGCATAATACAGAAGTCCACTTTTGCCAGCTTTTCATAATACAATATAAATATTGTAATTAATCGAAATAAAGCTTGACGTATATTCTTTTTAGAAAAATATGTACTTATTATTATAGG
>JAQVBK010000187.1 GCA_028690365.1 Candidatus Cloacimonadota bacterium | reverse complement strand
GAGATAAAAGAACACCTTTTTGAACCTTTCTTTACGACCAAAGAAATTGGAGAAGGTACGGGACTGGGGTTAGCTACTGTTTATGGAATTGTCAGACAACACAACGGCTATGTACTTATTAGCAGCGAAATTGGAATTGGAACTACAGTAAAAATATTTCTACCTCTTGTCGCAAAGGAGATTAGTCTTCCCGAGAAAGAAGATGTTGATCAGCATACTGAATCAGATGCTGATGCCGTAATTCTGTTGGTAGAAGACAATGATATGGTTAGAAAAGTGATTCTGGATATGCTTTTAAGACAGGGTTACACAGTTTATGCTTTTGAGACTGGTGATAAAACAATGAAATTTTTGTCTGATTTTAACGGTGAAGTAGATTTACTTATCACGGATTTGATAATGCCGGGTATCAATGGAAAACAGCTTCATTATGAAGTAAAGAGAAAATATCCTGAATTGAAAGCTATTTATATGTCAGGATACAGTGTTGATGCAGTTTCACATTATGGAATAATTGAAGAATCGATAGATTATATGCAAAAACCATTTATTAAAAGCGAATTTATCAGAAAAATAGCGGAGACGTTGAAAAAGGATAAAAGGGTAGGAGAAGAGTGATGAAAATTCTTGTAATTGATGATGATAAGGTAATGAGAACCGCAATTAGAAAAGAGCTCGAAAAGAAAGATTTAGAGATTATTGAAGCTGAATGCGGGAAGAAAGCTATTAAGGCTCTGCTATTAAATGACGATATCGGATTAATTACATTGGATGTTCAGATGCCCGATATGAACGGATTCGAAGTTCTTCATAAAATCAGGACTGAAAAACTAAGCGAAAACTTCAACAATAAAATTCCCGTTATATTTGTTACTGCAAATGACACTCTGGAAGACAGAATCAGAGGATTTGAACTGGGAGCAACTGAATTTGTGGTAAAATCACGAATAAGAGACGAACTGTTTGTAAAAGTGATGAGAATTGTGGAACCGGACAATGAGTTTATGGGGACACATGCCCTGGTGGTTGATGACAGCATTTTTTCACGAAATATCGTTTCCTCGTTATTGTCTGCAAAAGGTGTGAAAGTATGTACTGCTTCCAACGGAATTGAAGGGATTGAAATATTGAAGGATCCAGTCAATTCGATAGATTTCATTATTTCAGATTTGATGATGGATAAAATGGACGGTTTTGAATTCAGTAAATATGTCAGAATTAACCTGGGGATGTCGCAAATACCACTGATAATACTTAGCGCTGTTTCAGAGAGATCACTGCTTATTGATCTATTTAAAATCGGAATCACTGACTATCTGATGAAGCCGTTCATGAAAGAAGAGTTCCTGGCAAGAATAAAAGTACATTTGCAGCGTATCGAAGACAATCGTATTATGAAGAAACAATATGACGAAAAACAGCAGGCAGTTAAACAACTCAAAGAAACTCAGGAAGAAATATTAAAACTCGAGAGAAGGAATACAACTCTTGCAATGGGAGTTACCGCAAATCACGAAATAAACCAGCCTCTTATGGTTATAAGAGGTAATTGTGAACTGCTAGAAGAACAGTTGAGAAATACTTTGAATGAAAAACAAAAAGATAAAATAAAGAAAGTATTCGAATCGATAAAACGTATTGAAGAGATTTTAACACAATTAAAGAAAATCGAAGAGGTTAATTTTACGCAATATTCCAACATTACCAAAATGATTAATCTCAGAAAAACCAGTGAAAATATCCGTAAAGATGATGATTGATTTCAGAGATGAATGCTAAGCTCTTTTGGATGGAGGTCAGAGAGGTGCTAAATGAAAAAGAATAAGCAAACGATTCTGATTGTAGATGATCTTGAAAGCAATATTGATTTGCTTTCCGAAATGCTTAAAACTGAATGGAATATAAAAGTTGCAATGGATGGAGAAAAAGCTCTGCAGATCGCTAATAGACAGCCCTATCCTGACATGATTCTGCTGGATATCCTGATGCCAGAAATGGATGGTTATGAGGTGTGTAAAAGACTTAAAGCAAATCCGGTAACTAAAGATATCCCTGTGATTTTTATTACTGCATTGAATAAGAGTCATGATCAGACTTACGGATTAAGTTTGGGAGCAATTGATTATATAACCAAACCTTTTAATGCATCCATAACGAAAGCACGTATAAATAATCATCTTGAACTTAGAAGGCTATCGCTTCAATATGAAAAAGTGTTCGATGGCACCAGTGATTCTCTTGTGCTGGTAGAAACAGATGAAAAGGGATTGTTCCATTATTTAAGGGGCAACAAAACGCATCAGGAGATAACCGGGTTCAATCCAGAAAAATTGAAGGGTAAAACTCCAACAGAAATCTATGGCAAAGAAATGGGGGAGAGCTTAGCTGCTAAATATCATCAGTGTCTGTCAGAGAATAGATCAATTTACTTTGAGGAGAATATTGATACTAAAGATGGCGAAAGAGTCTTATTCACTTGTATTACTCCCATCATAGTAAAAGGGAAAAATGATTGCATTGTTAGTTCATCCACCGATATTACTGATTTAAAAAAAGCTGAAGAAGAGAAACTCAATCTGGAGAAAAGACTGCAACAATCACATCGTCTGGAAACAATAGGTACTCTGGCAGGAGGCATTGCCCACGACTTCAACAATATTCTGACACCAATTCTGGGCTATGCAGAATTAGCATTACGTTCAATTTCGCAAGATACTCACATTGAAGAGATGCTGGTCGAAATAAAGAGAAGCGCAAATCGGGCAAAAGAACTGGTGAGGCAAATCCTGTCCTTTAACTGCCGAATGGAAAATGACATGAAACTGGTCAGCCTCCAGGATATTATTTCTTCTACAATGAAGTTCATACGAACATCTATTCCTGCCACAATTAATATTAGTGTTAATTTAAATGAGTCAGTGGGTAGAATCATGGCTGATAGCAGTCAAATTAATCAGGTTATTGTCAATATCTGTACTAATGCATATCAGGCGATGACCAATGAAAAGGGAGATATTCTGATCGAGTTGATAACCTTTACTCCTGATGAAAAGTTTATTGAATATCACCCTTCTTTCGAGAATAAAGAATATGCGCTAATGAAAATAAGTGACACCGGAACCGGTATTCCCGAGACGATTATTGACAGAATATTTGAGCCATTTTTTACAACAAAGGAAGTGGACAAAGGAACCGGACTGGGATTATCAGTTGTGCATGGAATCGTTAAAGCACACAAGGGAGAAATTTGTGCTGAGAGTACACCCGAGAGAGGAACAATAATATCGGTCTATTTCCCTGTAGCAAAGGAAGTTCAATCTTCTTCAGGGAATGGTATAATTGGAAAAAATAAGATGATAAAGGAGAACAGTATAATTGTTGTGGATGACAATAAAAGTGTCTTAAAAGTGATTTCTTTGATCTTGAAAAAAAGTGGTTATAAAGTTAAGAGTTTCTCTTGTGGAAAAGAAGCGTGGTCTTTTGCCAGAGATAATCTGGTAGATTTCGATTTGCTAATCAGTGATTTGACTATGCCTCGGATTACGGGAATTGAACTGGCTAAATCTATCTATGACATCAATCCTGATTTTCCTGTTTTGATATTGTCGGGTTATGGTCGTGATTACAGTGAAAATCCGGTCGGCAAATATGGAATAAAAAAAGTACTGGCAAAGCCTATTGAGACGGAGACTTTGATCAAAGCGGTAAAAGATCTAATCAGGAATTAGTAGGTATTTCCGTTTTCTATCCACTGATGATATAATAAACCTACAGTGAAAAATCTGTATAAATCTATTTGGATTAATAAACCCGAAAATGTCAAAAAAAAAAGAAAATGATGATTAATGAATTAAACTACAAAAGTGTCCAGGATAAATGGAAATTTTCCTTATGGGCAATCGCCGGATAATAGATTGTTTTCCTGCGTCCCCAAACAGGGTTTAGGGACGAGAAAGTAGGGCAAGTTAATTAAAAACACAAGCTTGTTTATTTCTGAGTAAGATAATGGAGTGAGCAACAGGGAAGGTTTCTCTAGAACCGCAAGTTTGATTTATAAATGAGTAAAAAAAATGGAGCGAGCAACAGGGAAGGTTTCTCTAGAAACGCAAGTTTGATTTATAAATGAGTAAAAAAAATGGAGCGAGCAACGGGATTCGAACCCGCGACCGCCAGCTTGGGAAGCTGATGCTCTACCAACTGAGCTATGCTCGCATCAGGTGGAAAATTTTTATGACGATATAACCTGTCAAGATAAGTTTTAAACTGACTTGCTGTTTTATAAAAAACCAGATTTCAATAGACTGAAATACAATTATTTAAAAATTGACCTTAGGTGATTTAATCAAAATGAAAGAGGTTATTATGGAAGATAATAAAGTGATTTATTCAATGTCCGGAGTAGGCAAAGTAGTTAATGGAAAACAGATTTTAAGAGACATTTCTCTGGGATATTTCTATGGTGCAAAAATCGGAGTTATAGGGTTAAACGGTTCAGGTAAGAGTACACTTCTGAAGATAATGGCAGGTATTGACACGAATCATCTTGGTGAAGTTGCTATGGCTAAGGGTTACTCCATTGGTTATCTGGAACAGGATCCTCAACTGGATAAAGATAAAACAGTGATGGAAATAGTTAAGGAAGGGGCTGCGGAAACTGTAAGATTGCTGGAAAAATTCGAAGAAATCAATCAGAAGTTCTGTGAACCACTCAATGACGATGAAATGAATACTTTATTGGAAGAACAGGGAAAAATTCAGGATAAACTGGATGCTTGCAATGCCTGGGATCTGGACAGCAGACTGGAGCAGGCTATGGATGCCTTGAGATGTCCTCCCTCAGATTTAAAAATTGAAGTGATTTCCGGTGGAGAAAAGCGCCGTGTCGCTCTCTGCAGGCTGCTTCTTCAGGAACCTGACATTCTGTTATTGGATGAACCGACAAATCACTTAGATGCTGAAACAATACTTTGGCTGGAACATTATCTGCAGAATTATAAGGGAACTGTTATAGCCATCACTCATGATAGGTATTTCCTGGATAATGTTGCCGGTTGGATACTGGAACTCGACAGAGGATATGGTATTCCGTGGAGAGGAAACTATTCATCCTGGCTGGAACAAAAGCAGCAGAGACTGGCGAATGAGGAAAAAAGCGAATCAAAACGCCAAAAAGCTCTTGCCAGAGAATTGGAGTGGATAAAAAGTACTGCCAAAGCAAAACATAACAGAAACAAAGCCCGTATAACTGACTATGAGAAACTTTCTTCTCAAAAAATAACCTCTGAAAATGCCACTGAACAGGTTTATGTTCCACATGGTCCGAAATTGGGACAGATGGTGATCTCGGCTAAAAACGTAGCCAAGAGCTATGATGAAAAAATTCTATACGAAGACCTCAATTTTGATTTGCCGGCTGGTGGAATTATCGGTATTATTGGGGCTAATGGCGCGGGTAAAACTACCCTATTCAATATGATTGTAGGTAAAACTAGTCCCGATAGTGGAACCTTTAAAATCGGTGAGACCGTAAAGTTATCATATGTCGATCAGGAGAGATTTATTGATAATGAAAAAACTATTCTGGAACTTATCGGCGATGGAAGAGATGTGATGATGATAGGAGATAAAGAAATCAATGTCAGGCAGTACCTTTCTCGTTTTAATTTCTCTGCCGGTGAACACACCAAACCAATCAATCAACTCTCAGGAGGAGAGAAAAACAGGGCATATCTGGCATTGACACTACAGACGGGTGGTAACGTTTTACTACTTGATGAGCCAACCAATGACCTTGATGTTCATACAATCAGAGCATTAGAGGAAGCCTTGTTTGATTTTGCCGGTTGTGCTGTGGTAATCAGTCACGACCGTTATTTTTTGGACAGAATCTGTACGCATATTCTGGCTTTTGAAGGTGACAGTAAAGTACGCTGGTTTGATGGCAATTTCTCTGAATACGAAGAAGACAAACTAAAACGACTTGGAGAAAAGGCACTTATTCCTAAAAGAATAACCTACAGAAAACTTGTTAGGGTTTAAAGGAAGTCGAAACATGAGAAACAGATATAGACATCTTGTAAAAAAAACAACAACTTTCAAAAGATTGGTTAATCTTGTAAAAATATACAGTTCTTACTATTTGTCAGTATTTACAAAAAAAGCATTTGTTTGGGGTTATCCTGCTTCAATTATGATAGAACCGACAAACATCTGTAATCTGAGATGTCCTCTTTGTCCATCGGGGAATGGAACTCTTACTCGAAAAAGAGGATCAATCGATTTCAAACTTTTTGAAAAGATCGTTGAAGAGCTTCATGATAAAATATTCATGCTTTTTTTTTGGAATCAGGGTGAACCATTTCTGCATAAAAATATGAATGAAATGGTGAGATATGCGGCTGAAAGAAAAATTTATACTACAATATCAACTAAC
>JAQVBK010000186.1 GCA_028690365.1 Candidatus Cloacimonadota bacterium | reverse complement strand
TCAATCACTATTCATCAAACCTCTCTAGGTCAATAATCAACTCGTTGTACTGATTATCTACGCCCGATATTTTATACAGGTCGTTGCCTATGTAAAACCTCATTCCC
This sequence comes from Candidatus Cloacimonadota bacterium, assembly GCA_028690365.1. Lineage (GTDB taxonomy): Bacteria > Cloacimonadota > Cloacimonadia > Cloacimonadales > JAQVBK01 > JAQVBK01. The sequence continues at coordinate 6,329 of JAQVBK010000186.1, read as the reverse complement.
TGCCGTGGCTCTTTTCCCATGGAAACATGAGAGTACATTATTCGATTCTACTTTTTCTTTTTTGTTTTCTGCTTGTAACCGGATGTTCAAAAACAACCGGATTAGAAGAGAACTTTGAAAACCGCCCGTCAGTAAATTTTCATTTCTACATAGGCGAACATGACGATTTGAAGATATTTATTAGAAACAGCATTTTGGAAATTGTCAAAGTAACCACAACTGAGACTAACTCTGAACCTGGTGTTTACTCAGTTTCCTGGAATGGTAAAAATCACAGAGACAAACCGGTTGCTTCGGGAGTCTACTATTATTCTATTGTTACTGATGGAAATGAATCAACAAATACTATGATTTTGTTGAAATGAGGTTGCTATGAACAAGAAAATAACCTTTTTGATCTTGATAACAGTCATGACAATTCAATTGTTCTCAGTTTCTCAGTTTGCCTGTAGTTTTCTTTTTATCAACACTTCTGCCAGAGATGCCGCATTTGGCGTAGAATCAGGGGTGGCAGGACTGCGAAATCTCTCTCCATCAACTTTTAATAACAATCCGGCAAAACTGGGAGCCTTTTCAGGAATCGGTGTAGAAGATTTTACATATACTTACGGCTATGCCAAAATTGCCAGCAGGACACTTGCTCTCGGTTGGAATGGAATTGGTGTATCTCTGCCGATTAAAAACTCGAAATCAAGTTGGAATACCTACATTGATTACGGCAGTCAAATTGAAACAGATGAACAGGGAGAGGTAATAGGAAGTTTTGATATTATTGAGTCCAACGAGCAAATCTCTGTGGGAGTTGATTTGTTTCAGGTAGCTAATCATATAACAAGAAATGAAAATCTCAAAGAGATACAAGAAACTGTAAAAGTATATCTTGGATACAGCCATAATTCCGTAAAAAGCTTAATTGATGTAGACTCCGATCAAATTGAAAACAAAATTGACGGTAAAGCTAATTTTACCAATTATGGTCTGCTGCTTCAATACAAACTTAACCATTTGCCAAACTATGGCAACGGTGATATTACTTTTGGGGTTAACCTTTTTAACGTCGGCAAAGAAAAGATTGCTTATGTTGATCCGGCACAAGCAGACTATCTTCCCTATGGAACTAAGTATGCTGTTTCAGCTTGCTACTCGAGAGATATTGAGTGGTTTTACAACATCTATCCTGAGGCAAAAAACTCCTTTTTGCGAAAGTTTTTACAGGAGAGTTTTGCATTATTCCTGAGTTCTGACCTGGCAGATTATGGATACTCCAGAGACATTTTCGGATGTGGTGGAGAAATCTCACTCCTTAATCTTCTCTCCTACCGGATCGGTTATACCAATAACAGCGATACAGAAAGTGACGGTCTCAGCTACTCGTTCGGATTAAGATTGGAATATGACAATCTGATTTCCTTAGCTTATGATTATACAAATATGTTCAACAGCAGCGATGTTTATATTCCTGAAAAGCAGAATTTTATGTTGAGGGTAAAATTTTAGGATCAATTACAAACTAATCGTCTTTACCAAGATTATGCAAGGTAATTGAATATCCCGAATCGGGAGGTTGATTGAAAAATAGAAATTGTGAAACCGCAGGGATTGATTGCCAACAGATTAGTTATTGGGAACTATTCTGGACATTTTTCAGAGTCGGACTATTGACACTGGGCGGTGGAATGGCTATGGTAGCTGTACTGCGCCACGAACTTGTTCTTAAGAAAAAGTTGATAAGAGATGCAGATTTCATGGCAGAATTATCAACTGCAACCATGGTTCCCGGAGCAATAGCAGTTAACTTCGCCTACCTGCAGGGACGCAATCTGAAAAAATCCATTGGCGCACTTGTAGCAATACTCGGCACAATTCTCCCTTCTATCATCATTATCTTACTTATAGCCTTATTTGCTATGCCCTATTTTCATTATCCCAAAGTTGAGGCTTTTTTCAAGGGTTGTGCTCTTGCTGTTGCCGGTCAGCTTGCTTTCACAGGTTACATTTTTATCCGTAAGCATTTTAGAGATTGGCGAAACATTTTTGTCTGCTCAGTTGGTTTACTGGTGGTAGCCGTTTTCAGACTACATCCGGTCTGGACGGTGTTCATCACTGGTATAATTGGCTATTTCCTTTGTAGAAATTATTTCTCAAATACAGGTAGTAAGGAGTAGCATCTTGTTTCAACTATTTAAGAGCTTCTTTCTGATTGGTTTAGGCGCATACGGTGGCGGATTGGTGGTGATACCACTCATTCAGCATGAGATAGTAAACAAACAGGGTTGGCTCGATCTCAAAGAAATGGCTTCACTCCTGGCAATTTCTCAGATGACACCCGGACCAATAGCAATCAATGCTGCTACCTTTGTCGGCTTTCAGACCAATGGTTTTTGGGGAGCGCTTCTGGCATCACTGTCGGTTATTTTACCCTCAGTAATCATTTTATCAATAATGGCTCCGGTGATTGACAAATCTAAAAACAACATCCACGTCAGGATGTTGAGAGAAGGTTTTCAGATGGGAGTATTGAGTCTCATTCTCTTTGCAGTCTGGTCTTATGGAAATGCTGTAATTTCAAATCTTTTAGAATTGGCTGTTGGCACAGCTGCTTTTATCATTCTGGTTATTTTTGAAGGGAAAATGCATCCCATTTATGTAATTCTGGGATGCGGAATCTTGGGGTTACTCATCTTTTAAGAATAGTGAAGAAATTATCAGAGATTTCCCTATCAGTTCGCTTAAAAAGTTACTTTATCTCTTCATAACTTTTCTTATCAATTGATTCATTTTTTCAAAAGTAAACGGTTTCTCAATTGATGCGCTAAAACCATATTCTTTGTAGCGAGACATAACTTCGTCATTTGTATATCCGCTTGTTAGTATTGCTCTTACATCCAAATCGATTTTCAATAACTCTTTAATTACCTCTTTTCCACCCATCCCCCCCGGAATTGTATTGTCCAGAATTACTGCAGCATAGCAATTGCCTTCCAAATACTGATGTTTATACATTTTAACGGCAGTCTTTCCATCTTTTGCAATATCCGTATCATAACCATACTGCGTAAGTATTTTTTCTACTACATCCAATATTCCCTGTTCATCGTCCATCACCAGAATTTTCTCTCTCATATACAAATCTGAATCTCCATACATCTCAGTTTTCTTTTCAGTTGCGGGTAAAAAAAGAGTTACTTTTGTCCCTTTTTTGTATTCCGATTCGAGATACATCCAGCCGTTGTGTTTATTAATTATTGAATAGGTGATTGATAAACCCAAACCGGTTCCCTTAGTAGAACCAACGGTCTTTGTAGTAAAATACGGGTAAAACACCTTGTCCAGAATTTTTTTCTCGATACCTGTACCAAAGTCTTCAATTGTTATCCTGACATATTTACCGGCTGGTCTGTTGCTTATTTCATTTTTCTCTAATTCGACATTAGCACATTTCACAATAAGTTCTCCTCCTTTGGGCATTGCCTGTAAGGAATTGAGAAAAATATTGTTCAGAGCATGAGATATCTGACCTGAATCTGCCTCAATGGGATATAAATCGCTATCGATTTCAAGTTTTTTCATAATCTTTGAACCACTCAATGTAAAATCCAAAGTTGACTCAACGATATCAGCAACAGAAACAATAGACTTTAGTGGAAATCCACCACTAGAGAAAGTCAGCAACTGTTTAGTAAGCTTGGTAGATAAATCAATTGCTGCCAGCGTTTTTTTGTAGAATAATTCAGCTTTTGAACTGGGTTGACTGTTCTGTATCATCAGCGATACATTGCCTAAAATAGTGGTAAGCAAATTATTGAAATCATGAGCAATCCCACCGGCTAGATAGCCAATAGATTCCAATCTCTGGGAATTCTGTATTTCTTCTTCTTTTCTATGTTTTTCAGTAATATCAACAACACACAGAATAAAACGTGAATTATTTGAGCTGTCATCCAAACTAGCTCGATAGAGTAATCTGAGTATATTGCCCTGAAAGTCCCTGTTTATTGTTTCAAATTCGACAAATTTCATTCTCCCGCTAAATTGATTAATAGCATCAAAATAATCTTCCAGCGATTCCTTCAGAATAATCTGATTCATATTCTCAATAAAATCATTCTTATCTTTTGCCTTAAACAAATCAATAGTCTCCTGATTAACATCTATCACTTTTATAAGCTTTAGCAGATTAGTAATCTTCTTGTGATAATCATTTGCTTTTTTGGGGTATTTCTTTTGAGGATGGGATTGCAGGTATTTAATCAATGGAGCAAAATCAATCTCCCAGAGAGCAATTTTAGACATCTCAAAAATAGTTTTATAGCGTTCTTTCTCTTTTAGCAATTCATTTTCAATTCTTATTCTCTCCAGATGATTGCTAATAAGCTGAGCAAATATTTTTAGGAGTTCGATCTCTTCTGGCAACCAACTACGGTCTGAATTTTTAGTGAAAAAACCTATGAATCCGAAAATTTTGTTATCCACTGATAGCGGAATAATTAGTAATGAATTAAAATCAGATCTATCAAAAAAGAAACTTTCGCTTTGGGGAGTATCTGAAATAGCTTCGAAATCATCTTTGACCTGAATGATCACATTACTTTTTATTCGTTCAATTATACGAAAGCACTCCTCACTATTTATCTCATTTAACATTGCTTTTTTTGATTTGAAATTCTCATTTGTCCATTCAAAATTGTTGATAATCTCCTGCTTTATGACATCATAAATAATTGTTAGTATTTTATCTGAATTGGTGATTCTACCTAACACCTCCATAATTTTAGGAAACGATTTTGACACATCTTTTTGCCTGATCATCAAACTCAATAATCCTGGTAATTCTTTTTTATAAACTAATGAAACGTTATTTGAATCAGAGATTGTTTTCATCTTAAATTTTTCAATTGCTGAATTCAAAGCGTATTTCATCCCTTCTTCGCAGAACCCGCTTCCGATAACTTCATAGAAACAATTCTCAGTTAAGCTGTGTTCATCACTAATCAATAAAAGCGGATTGTTTAAACGTAATGTGTTCTCTGTTTTATCTGTGATGATTATTTTACTAATTTTTGTCGGGTAATTATCTCTTTGAAAAAACTGTTCTCCGTTACCGATTATGTTTGCTGTTTTCCTCATAAGGTTAATCTCTGAAAAATCATAAATCCAGGTAATTTTCTGCATATCCACTCCTTGCTTTCTAAAATAATCAGGAGATTCACATTTACAATTCTATCATTGAGAGTATATGAATTAGTGAATCCGAAAGTTGTTTTTTTTACATTTGCTACCGTTAAACCGGAAGTTGCAATATAAATACTGATCCCTTATCAGGCTCAGATTCAACCCTTATCTTTCCACCTAAAAGTTTTACCAGTTCATAACATAAAATGAGTCCTAAACCAGTTCCTGATTCCTTCTGAGTTCCCTTGCGGCTGGACACTTCATCAATTTTGAATAATCTGTTTCTGGTGTCCTCATCCATTCCGACTCCGTAATCTCTGACTCTTATGGTTATTTCTGAATCAGTTTTATAAGCGGAAATTTCGATTTTACCGCCGGAATCACTATATTTTACACCATTGTTAATCAGGTTTCTGATAATCGTTTTTAGTGAATTCTGATCGCTGGTTATTATTAGCCCCGGTTCTGTCAGATTTCCCAGAACAATCCCTTTTTGATTTGCCTGAGAAAACATTGTGTTAAGGACTTCATCAACAAGCGAGCTCAAGTCAATTTCTGTAAGTTCGGGTTTTAGATGCCCAAGTTGCGTTCTCGCCCAGGTCAGAAGATTCTCCAGAAGCTTATAAAGATTATCAGATGCAATTACTGACAAATCCACTAACTGATAAAGATCTTCCTTTTCTTTGTGCGGAAACTCTTCTTTGAGCATTTTTGTTAAAGTTGTTAGGGTTCCCAATGGATTCTTTAAATCATGAGCAATAATCGAGAAGAATTTATCCTTTGACTTATTTGCCTGATCTAGTTCGAAATCCTTTTTTTCAAGCTCAACCATATTCTGTTCTAATGTCTTGTATAGTTTATCTCTTTTTCTTTTCAAAGAGATAATCAGATAAAGCGAGATAGAGAGAATTATCAAACCTAACAACAATACTGTTGTCAGCATTCTCTCGCGTTTAATTTCCATGTTTTTAATCTGATTATCTTTCTTCAGAACTTCAATTTCTATATTTTTCTTTTCCAGTTGAAAATTTGATTCCAGAGAAGCGATAGTTTTTCTGGTTTCCTGCGTAAAAGTAGAATCTTTTAGCTCCGAAGTTCTGGCTAATATTTGATAAGCATTTTGGAAATCCCCCACATTAGCGTAATAGAATCTTCTT